>QQUL01000001.1 GCA_008501565.1 Armatimonadota bacterium | reverse complement strand
CTGGTTCCACCTGCTGCTCTACCCGGACAACCGTACGCCCCGGGAATCGATGGACCGCATCCTCGAAGCGCTGCGAATCGACGCGGATCGAGTGGTCTGGAGGAACCCGAAGGTGTTCGGGAGGGAGGACGGGGGAGGGTGAGTCAGCGCTCGAGCGCGCGGGAAGGGCGGAGGCCGATCAGGCGCGAGCGGTTCTCGGGTGTATTCCTGTGCCGAGCAGCGGAGCGTGCCTTGGAGCTGTTGTGTCCATATGACCCCCCGCGAACGACGTGCAGCCCACCGGGCCAGGCCGGCCGGTCGACGTCGCCACGCGACCAGGTGATGTCGTATCGCTTGAACTGGGCGCGGCACCATTCGGCGAGGTTGCCGTGCATGTTGAACAGGCCGAAGGCGTTCGGCTTCAGAGACCCGACCGGTGCGGGCGCGCCGTAGCCGTCGTCGATCGGCTCCAGGTCGCCGCTCTCGTTGAAGTCGACTCCATAGCGGGCATCCCGGATGTTGGCATATTCCGCCAGGGACGCCACGTCGTCGCCGCAGAAGTAGATGGTGCTCGTTCCCGCCCGGCAAGCGTATTCCCACTGCGCTTCGGTCGGCAACTCCAGCCCCAGGCGATAGGTGATCTGGTCGGAGTCGGTCCAGGAGACCTTGTCCACGGGATGTACGGGGCTCGTGTATTCTGGCCATGAGGCGATGAACCAGGATGGATTGCTGCCCGTGAACCGTTCCCACTGTCCCTGGGTCATCTCATACTTCGACAGGAAGAAAGGCTCCAGGGTGACCTCCATCAGGTTGCCCGACTCGTCGTTCTCGATCTCGACCGATCGGGGATCGTGGTTGGGGGCACCGGCCTCGACGCCCTGAGATCCCATGCGGAATGACCCACCGGGGATCAAGACGAAGACCAGCGCAGAATCCGCCGTGATCCGAAGCGTGCCGTCTTCTTCCCTCTGCGGAGGATTGCCGGTCGGGACATGCCAGAACTCCCACAGACCCGAGACGGGATCCTGAGCGAGCGGTGCCAGGCCGAGTTGCTCCGGGATCGTGAGGCCGGCATAGCGCGGGCACTGTTGTTGGTCGGCGATGGCAACGATTGCCTCGCTCCAGACTTCCTGATGATCCGCGATCGAGCGATCAAACAGGGTTGCGGCGACCTCGAGCCGAGTCCGCATGTTGCGGAGCGTCTGCCCGTACCGGTCGTCCGCGGCGAACTGTGTCAGATCGGACACCAGCGAGAGCAGCACATCGTGCCGCCAGGAGTCCGCGTCATCCTCGAAATCGAAGGGTTGCAGGGCGACCAACTCAGCAGCGATCGTGCGGGAGCGTCGCTCAAGATCCGCAGCGGCAAGCGAGAGAGCATCCCGATGGTCGGAATGCTCGGTCGTGAGGGCCCGCTGTTCAAGGGCCGAGACTCTCTGGAGCAGGTCATCCAGCACGCGATCGGCGGCCTGGGTTCGGGGAGTGCCGCGAGCGCGGAGTTCCCTGAGCGACTGTTCGTGTTCATCCAATCTGGAGACCAGTGACCGGGCTCGGCCCATCCAGCCGTCGATCTCGTCGATCCGCGCCGCGACCGCGGGCCAGATCGAGTTCATCTCTGCCTTCAGTCGGTCGAGTTCATGCGAGTCGGACAGGATTCTCGCGTCGGCCTCGTTCTGGTCCGCCCGCGTGTTGGCGGCTCGGGCCACGTTTCGCTCGAACACGGCCCAGGCACTCAGCAGGAGAGTCGCGACGATCGCAGCCGCGATCGATGCGGCGGTGCCTTTGTTGCGGATGACCCACTTGCGAAGTTCAGCGATGGCGCCGGTCTCGTACGCGGCAACGACCCGGCCCTCGAGGTACGAGCGAAGGTCCCTGGCGAACGCCTCCATGCTCCGGTAGCGCTCTTCGATCGAGCGGGCCATCGCCTTGTCGCAGATCGCTTCGAGTTCCGCGGACACTTGTGGATTGGTGACATGGAGCGGTGTCGGTGAGCCCTCCTGGACCGACTTCAGCACTTCGTAGGGGGGAGAAATGCGCTCGCGATCCGCGTATGGAACCTGTCCGCACAGCAGTTCGTAGAGGATGGCGCCAAGGGAGTAGACATCGGACGCGGCGCCGACATCGTCGAGCTGTCCGTGCGCCTGCTCGGGTGGCATGTAGGCGGGCGTGCCGATCACATCACCATCCATCGTCAGCACCGGCGAGTTCTGCTCGCCACCCGGATCCACGTCACGGGCAGTGCGGACGAAGTCGCCTGACTCTTCTGCTCCTTGGACTCGCTGGATGCGCAGGTCATGCGAATCCTCTCGGCCCAGGACACGAGCCAGGCCCCAGTCCATGACATATGCCTCGCCGAATCGTCCGACCATGATGTTGGCCGGCTTGAGATCGCGATGGATGACCCCCTTGTCATGGGCGAAGGCGAGGGCCTCGCAGACCCGAAGAATCACCGACAGAGCCCGGGCCATGGACCATTCCGGATCCATGTCGCGTACCCTGCGGAAGATCGTGCGAAGATCCTCCCCTTCCACCAGGCGCATCGTGAAGTAGACCCGTCCGGTGTGGTCCACGCCGATCTCGTGCACGGGCACGATGCCAGGGTGGTCCAGCTGGCTGGTGATCTGCGCCTCTTCGAGGAACCGCCCGAGCGTACGGTTGCTGACGGTCGGTGTGCCGCCGGAGGAGCGGCTCTGATCCTGGCCGAGGATCACCTTGAGGGCGAGGTGTCTCTGGGCATCCTGATCGAACACGCGCTGCACCACACCCATGCCGCCACGCGCAATCTCGCCGTGGAACACGTAGCGTTGGTGCGCCGGGCCCCGGGAGCGGAGCTGCTTGAGAAAGGTCTTCCAGGCCGGATCTTCGTGACCTGCACCTGCTATCCGGATCGACCGGTCGGATGCGCGCTGCGCCGGATCGGAGTCGTTGATGCCCAGGGCATCGGCTGCCGGGGCGTCGATGGGAGATCGAGAAGCGCAGTGTGCTGCCAGCAGTTGGAGAACGGACTCCAGCAGTGCAACATCACCAGCGCAGGCATCGCGCAGATACTCCTCCTGTCGCGAGGGATCGATCTCGAGCGCCGCACGGAACAGCTCGTGCTGTCGTTCGATTCGCTCGCCGCTCATGCCGCGTCAAATCCCCGCGGGTCCGATAGCTCGGTGCGAAACCAGGCACGGACGAAGTACCAGTCCTTCTGGATATCGGCCTCATCGCGACCCATGACCTCGGCGACCTCGGGCCAGGTCAGGCCGCCGAAGTAGCGCAACTGAACCAATCGGGCCAGATCCTGGTCGTGTCGAGCGAGCTTGTCGAGCCGGTCGTGGACGTCGAGAACCAGCTCCGGCGCATGGTCCGAAGCCTCCATCTGGTTGGCTTCCTCACCCATCTGGATGTCGGCCCTGCCGCCTCCTCGCCGCACTGTCTTCCGTTCGCGTGCCAGGTCGACCAGGACGTTGCGCAAAGCAGCGGCGGCAAAGACCAGGAACCGGCTGCGGGTTTCCAGGTCGGTCGGCGACCGTTCGAGCAGGTTGACGCAGGCCCGGTTGACCAGCGACGCGGTCTCCGGACTCGGTCCGAATCGCCGTGAGCGAAGCAGGGCTCGAGCGCGCGCTTCGAGCTCCAGATAGAGGCTCGGCGTGATGCCCGCGGGTGTGTGATTGCCAGGTGCTGCGGAACAATCGTGCCCCAAAGGTCCTACCTCCCGCTGGCCAGGAGCCAGCGGGTTATTCCAGGGAATGGATTGTGACGGATCGTGGGGATTCGTGCCAGGGGTCGGAGCGCAGCAAAAAAGAATGTCGCGCGTTTCTAGGAGTGGCGAAGTGCGCCGTCTCTGGAGGTACCGTCACGACAAGAGGTACTCAACCGAGCGCGCCGAATTCCGGAGGCGTGAGCGAGGCACGATGATGAATCAGGAGCCGTCCAAACCAAGCATCATGATGGGTCTGTTCAATAGCGGAGCCCGAGAATCCGACACGTATGGCGAACTGACGTGAGTGAACTCAGGCGTCCTGTCGCGCTCGAGACTTCCCTCATACCTGAGAGATCACAGGGCATATAATGTCGTAATGCCTGAGTAGGATCTACACATACTAATGAATGACAAGAGTTGAAAGAGGTCGAGATCAATCTCATGGCTAAGAGAGAGAACGTGATGCACAATCGAGTTCTGGTTGCAACGATGATCCTTACTGGTTTCATCAACATGGTCGAATCAACTCTCGCAGCCGATCGCGCGTACTGGGCAGCCGGACAGAAAGTCTTCCAGACTGACCTGCCTTTCGGGAGCTCTTCGGTCACAACGCCAATCATGAGCGGCTCGAGCATCTCGGGCGTTGCCGTTGATCGCCAGTCTGGCCATATCTACTACACCGATGGAACCGAAGTCCGGCGAGCGGATCTCGATGGAAGCAATGACCAGGCACTGATCTCGGGCCTTCCAGGAAACGTGCACGATATTGAACTCGACCTGTGCGCAGGGAAGATCTACTGGATCGATGGTGGCGCCAATCTTGTTCAATGTGCTGACATTGAACCCCCTCGGACGGTTACAACGCTTTTTTCCCTCCCTGCCGCAGGCTTCCTCGAACTCGACCTCCGCGACAACGCCAAGCACATCTACTATTCCTACAAAGATGCCTTGGGCGTCAGCAAGGTAGGGCGGAGCGACCTTGATGGAATGAACCAGGTGGACATCATCACAACGGGAATCTCCGGTATTCGTGATGTGGGTTTGGATGCGGCGGCTGGCAAGTTGTATTGGACCGATCAACTCGGCGAGAAGATCGAGTGCTTCGATCTCGACGGGAACCCTCGAGATGTCCTCATCGATATGAGCACAGTTGCCAACAATAGCGGAGCAACCGTGCCCATTGATTACCCCTATGCCATTGCGATTGATCCGGAACGGAACATGTTCTACTTCTCCGATGCCGGAAATGACAATATGTTCGGGGCCGGCATTGATATGCCGAACAATGAGACCCCCGGAACTCGAACAGATGTGGTCGTGGTATGGGGAAACGCAGGGCTGAGCGCCGCTACAATCGAGATCGTGCCCGAATGCACGGCTGTTGCATCCTGGAACAACTACTGCTCCGGAAAGCCTGGAACATGCAGGATTCCAGGACTGACGTGTGACGCCGATCCGATCCTGGGTAAGACGTTCAATATCCTGATCGAAAACTCAAACTGCAGTGCTTCCGTTTCCGGGTTCCTGCTTGTTGGGACGACTCAGGCTTGTGTTCCGGCCGGCGGCGGATTCCTGGCAGTGTCGGCTCCTTTCGTCCTCCATTTTCTGGTTCTCCTAAAGCAGGTGTAGTTCGCCGAGCACGGCATCGTGCCGTCCGGACTTGGGGAGAAGGCCCCTCGCTCTTGCAGGGGGCCTTCTCCCCAAGTCCTTGCATCTCGTAGTCAGGTAGTGGAA
>QQUL01000200.1 GCA_008501565.1 Armatimonadota bacterium | reverse complement strand
GTTCATGTCCGAGGTCGCGAAGCGACCACCGTCAAGCTGCACCATCGGACGAAGGTCCGGTGGGATCACGGGGATCGCCTGCAGAATCATGCCCTGTGGGTCGTTCTTTCCGTCGGCGAACGGCTGGACGACCTTCAGACGCTTCATTGCTCGCTGACGACGCTGCTGAGATTTGGCATCGAGATCGTTGCGAAGACTTTCGACCTCTTCCTGGAGATCCATCCGGGAAATCAGGTCCCCGACAAACTCAGCGCCCATGCCACCGACGTAGTAGTCGCCGTAGCGGTCGATGATCTCACGCCACAACTGCTCGGATTCGACAAGATCGCGAGGCTTCATCGTCTTGAAACTGTCAAAAGCCTCATCGAGAAGATCAACCTCTACACGGGCTCGATCGTCACGATCCTTGATCTCACGCTCGACCTCTTTCTTGCGAGCGTTGATCTCGTTGGGCTTCGCGCCTGCGTCCTCCATCTGGGCGAGTTCACCCTCGAGACGCTCGAGGCGTGCTTCCTTCCACTCCTCGAATTCTTCCGTGATGAGCAAACGCTCGTGGCGAGCTGCCTCTTCAAGATCCGGAAGGTCCTTGGTTCGCTTCTCGTCGTCAACAGATGTGACGAGGTACGCAGCGAAGTAGATGACCTTCTCCAGATCCTTCGGAGACATGTCAAGGAGATACCCGAGACGGCTCGGCACACCTTTGAAGAACCAGATGTGGGTGACAGGTGCTGCAAGTTCGATGTGACCCATCCGCTCACGGCGGACCTTTGCCCGTGTCACCTCAACACCACAGCGTTCACAGATCACACCACGGAAACGCACGCGCTTGTACTTGCCGCAGTAGCACTCCCAGTCACGGGTCGGCCCGAAGATGCGCTCATCGAAGAGGCCATCCTTTTCAGGCTTCAGTGTCCGGTAGTTGATGGTTTCAGGCTTCTTGACCTCACCGAAGGACCAGGATCTGATCTGGTCCGAGGATGCGAGGCCGATTCTCAGTTCGTCAAAAAGTTGTGGCACGTTAGCTCCCGCTCTCAATCTCAGATTTAGATCTCAATGGTTTCGAGGTCTGGCCGCTCGGGTCGAGAGATGTCGATCCCGAGGGACTGGGCGGTCCGGAAGACATCATCCTCAAGATCCTTGAGTTCGACTTCCTCACCCGCCGACAGCATCTCGACATTGAGGCACAGCGACTGCATCTCCTTGACGAGCACCTTGAACGACTCCGGTATCCCGGGCTCGGGAATGTTCTCGCCCTTGACAATGGCTTCGTAAACCTTGACACGCCCACGAACATCATCGGACTTGATGGTCAGGAGTTCTTGGAGTGCGTAGGCAGCACCGTATGCCTCGAGCGCCCAAACCTCCATCTCGCCGAATCGCTGCCCACCGAACTGCGCCTTACCACCGAGTGGCTGCTGCGTGATCATCGAGTAGGGACCCGTCGAGCGTGCGTGGATCTTGTGATCGACGAGGTGCACCAGCTTGAGGATGTACATGTAGCCGACCGTTATCGGCGAGTCATACGGCAAGCCGCTGCGACCGTCATAAAGCTGGCCCTTGCCCTCCGGGTTGATGAGCTGAATGCCATCGCGGTTGACCTTCGAGTTGGCGAGCACCTTGAGGACTTCGTCCTCATGTGCGCCGTCGAACACGGGCGTCGCGACGTTCGTCCACGGTTCGGCACCCTTCGATGCCGCACTTTCCAAGTCGTCGAACGGTTCCCAACCGGTGGCGGCTGCCCAACCGAGATGGGTCTCGAGCACCTGCCCGAGGTTCATCCGGGAAGGCACACCGAGTGGTGACAACAAAATGTCAACCGGTGTTCCGTCCTCAAAGAACGGCATGTCCTCCTCGGGGAGGATCTTTGCGATGACGCCCTTGTTGCCGTGGCGTCCGGCGAGCTTGTCACCAGCAGAGATCTTCCTCTGCTTGGCGACGTACACCCGAACGAGTTCGTTCATGCCGGGAGGCAGGTCATACCCGTCCTCGCGGCTGAACTCCTTGACAGCAATGGCCTTTCCTGATTCACCGTGAGGTACCTTCAGGGACACATCTCGAACCTCGCGGGCCTTCTCACCAAAGATCGCACGGAGCAACCGCTCCTCCGGGGTGAGTTCGGTTTCGCCCTTCGGAGTGACCTTTCCGACGAGATAGTCGCCTGGTCCGACCTCGGCACCGATACGGATGATGCCGCGGTCGTCAAGATCCATCAGGACCTCTTCAGCGACATTGGGGATGTCCCTGGTGATCTCTTCGGCACCAAGCTTGGTGTCCCTCGCCTCGATCTCGTGTTCTTCGATGTGGATCGAGGACAGGATGTCCTCTTTCACGAGGCGTTCGGAGATGACGATGGCATCCTCGAAGTTGTGGCCTTCCCACGGCATGAACGCGACCATCAGGTTGCGTCCGAGAGCAAGCTCACCGCCGTCGGTGGATGCGCCGTCCGCGAGCGGATCGCCAGCCTTGACCTTCTGCCCTTCGACAACGATCGGCTTCTGATTGATGCAGGTTCCCTGGTTCGACCGTTCGAATTTCTCAAGTGAGAGCGTGTGCTTCTTGTTGGCACCAGCCTCTTTGATCACGATCTCATTGCCCGTCACGACCACGACCTCACCGTCGACGGGTGAAACGACTACCTCACCCGAATCGATCGCTGCTCGCGCTTCCATGCCGGTTCCCACGAGTGGGGCATCCGACGTGATGAGCGGTACCGCCTGGCGCTGCATGTTCGAGCCCATGAGGGCACGGTTTGCATCGTCGTGTTCAAGGAACGGGATGAGCGCGGTTGCCACCGAAACAACCTGCTTCGGGGAGACGTCCATGTAGTCGACCTGATCGCCGGGGACGTTGTCGACCTCGCCACCCGTCTTGCGCACGAGGACTCTGTCATTCGAGAAGGCTCCGTCGGCGTCGAGGGGCGCGTTCGCCTGCGCGATGACGTGACCTTCTTCAAGGGCGGCCGTGAGATAGTCGACCTGTGCGGTGACCTTGCCGTTGACCACCCGACGGTACGGCGTTTCGATGAAGCCGAACCTGTTGACGCGAGCGTACGAGGCGAGTGACCCGATGAGACCGATGTTCGGACCCTCAGGTGTTTCGATCGGACACATCCGCCCGTAGTGGGAGGGGTGAACATCGCGGACTTCGAAGCCTGCACGCTCACGACTCAGCCCACCCGGACCGAGAGCAGAGAGACGACGCCGGTGGGTGATCGAAGCAAGGGGGTTCGGTTGGTCCATGAACTGACTCAGTTGGGACGTACCGAAGAACTCTTTGATCGATGCCACGACCGGTCGGATGTTGATGAGGGTCTGAGGTGTGATTGCCTCCGGATCCTGTGTCGTCATCCGTTCCCGAACAACCCGTTCGAGACGGGTCAGACCGACCCTGATCTGGTTCTGGATCAATTCACCGACGGTACGGATCCGACGGTTCTGGAAGTTGTCGATGTCATCGACTCGGAACCCTTCCTGACCGAGACGGAGCCCCATCAGGTACTTGATGGTGTTGACCATGTCCTGATCTGTGAGGAGCCCCTGCTCAAGCGCAGAGTAGTTCTCGAGGATGTCGGTTCCGATCTCACCCGTGAGCTTCTGGTTGAGCTTGTAGCGACCGACCCGAGTGAGGTCATAGCGCTTCGGCGTACGGAAGAGAGTCTTGATGAGGGACCGGGCCGATTCAACGGTGGTCAACTCGCCGGGTCGGAGCTTCCGATACAGGTCCAGAAGCGCCTCGTCGCGGGTGGACGTGGGGTCCTTCTCGATCGTGTTGCGGACAAGCTCCGAATCGCCGAGAAGAGCAATGATCTCCTCATCGGTTTCTGCGATCGACAGTGCCCGAAGGAAGGTGGTCACGAATTGGCGACGCTTGCGATCGACGCGCACGCCGATAGTGTCCTTCTTGTCGATGTCGAATTCGAGCCATGCGCCGCGACCGGGGATGACCTTCGACGCGTACACGGCGCGACCAGATGTCTTGTCGATCGTCCGATCGAAGTACACGCCCGGACTGCGAACAAGCTGGGAGACGACGACACGCTCGGTGCCGTTGATGATGAAGGTTCCGTTCTTCGTCATCATCGGGAAGTCGCCGAGGAATACCTGCTGCTCTTTGATCTCACCGGTCTCCTTGTTCAGGAAACGGGCGGTGACGAACAGGGGGCGCGAGTAGTTTGAATCGCGGTCCTTGGCTTCTTCGATCGAGAGAGGGGGATCGTCGAATCGATGATCCGACAGTTCTAGGGCGAGGTTGCCTGTGAAGTCTTCGATGGGGGAAACCTCATCGAACATCTGCTTCAGGCCGGACTCTAAAAAGGCTTCGAATGATTCTCTCTGGATCTCGAGGAGGTCTGGGACCTCTTGCACCTCGGGGATCTTTGCGAACGAGAGCCTTGTGGAACGCGCACGGGCCAACGCGGGTCCTCCTCATATCTAGGGCATGACAGCAGGGCAGCTGAGAACAGTGTTATGGGCGAATCCCGGATGATAGCACAACGAACGGCATAGCACGCAGCTATGCCGGCTCTTCTTTCGGAGAGTCGTGAATACGTCTTCAACTGTGGAACGCAGAATACAGGACTCCGCGGGTACGGTCAAGGAACAGAAACCCGATGACCGATATCCGAAGACCGATGACCGAAGACCAAAGACCGCCGTCAAGAGTTCAGCTGCTGAACTCCAGGGAACCCGCTTCGGGTTCCCGAAGTCAGAAGTCAGAGGAACGAGGATCGAGGCGATTCGAAATCAGCCGGTCACCACATTGAACAACCAGAGACCGACACCGAACACAAGACCGAAGATGAGCAGCGCGCCGATCCAGATTGCGATCGCCTGAAGGCCACACCCCAGGACCGTCTTTGCCCCCTGCTCGATCTTCTCAAGATTGGATTCTTCTTCGGTCATGACGTCGCACACTACTCCAAGGGTGACGGTCGGGGGCCAGACAGTCGAACGTCGGAATCGATTCTATTCTGGCTTGTTTGCGACAACGAGCAGGTGAGGACCGAGGCCGAGCAGAGTTGATTCCGCCTCGATGGCCCTCGCGGCATCAACGATGATCTCTCTTCGATCCGGGTCAGCCCATGACTCCTGGAGCCTCGGGATCCATGCGGCGATTCCTTCAACGCCCAGAACTGACTCAACCGTGAGACCGGCTTCTTCGGCTTCCGTGCGAGCCTCGTCGGGATGGTGGAAGTAGGCGGTCGTGAAGTACTCAGACCCGGAGGGGTTTTCATGTCGTCCAGTGTCGAGGTCCTGTTCCACGATCTCCCTGAACACCGGATCGAATATGGCGTCCTCGGACAATCCACTGAACAACGAGGAGAATCGAGAACTCACTGCACCGAAGACCCATCCACCGGGTTTGACCACGCGCTTGGCCTCGCTCCAGCACGCGAGCCGATCCCG
>QQUL01000246.1 GCA_008501565.1 Armatimonadota bacterium | reverse complement strand
CGCGATCCTCCCATCAAAGACCTGAAGCAGCGTCACCTGTTTCTGACCGGTGCGGTTGGAATGACGCATCAGTACTCGGGGTTGACCCAGATACATCGGAAGCCGAACGGAAGATGCTGCGGCCGAACCGCCGCGGGCTGTTTTCCGGCACACGAACACCGAATATCAGGAGTTGACCATGACCACCGCAAAGTTCCCGAGCACACCCATTGTCGACATGGCAGTGGATCGCGAGTTCATCTATGTCGGTGATCCGATGTGTTCGTGGTGTCACGGATTCGCTCCTGTGGTGAAGAAGGCTGCAACCGAGTTCGGCCTTCCCGTCCAGGTCAGAGTCGGCGGACTTCGAGCCTTCGAGAACGCAGAACCCCTCGGAGAGAGACTCAAGGCGTTCCTCTCCGCCGAGTGGGCCAAAATTGGCGACGTCACCGGTCAACCGTTCTCGACAGTCGCCCTTGAGCGGGAGGGATGGGTGTATGACACCGGACCCGCAGATCAGGCGGTCGTGGCTGCACGCAACCTCAATGAGACCTCGGCACTGAACTACTTCACAGCACTCCAGCATGCCTTCTACGCCGAAGGGCGCGACATCACACAGCGGGAGACCCTCGTGGATGTCGCAGAGGAATCCGGGTTCGATCGTGGAGAGTTCGAGACAGCATTCGACAGTGCGCACGACGACACGCTGCGAGACTTTGCAGAAACACGGTCGTGGGGCGTCACCGGCTACCCGACGCTGCTGATACGAACCGGCGACGAACTGGTACGAGCTGCAGCGGGGTACGTGTCGTTCGAGAACCTGCAGCCACAACTCGCTGCCTGGTTCGAAACGCACGCGGTGGCGGACGAAGGATCCGCGATGATGTGCGATGTCGAAACAGGGCTGTGCTGACCGCGTCGGATCTAGCCGTACGCGACCTCATAGACCGTCTCGGCGAGGGCCGCAATCGAGTCGAGGTCATCGCCCATTCCTGTTGTCGTCACCGAGTGCCACGTCCCATCGACGACAAAGTCGGCACCCGATTGCGCCGGTGAGGTCCATGCGAAGCCATCATCGGCGAAGGTGAGATCCGAACACTGATCGCAGTCCTCGAAACGATGCACCTCAGTGCCGGCCCTGACCTGGATCAGAAGGCTGTCCGCGTCGTCATCCACCCACCGGCAGGTGACCAAGGGTCCAACCGAACCCCGCTCAGGTTCAACTGCCTGGGTGAAGTACGAGTCAAGAACCTCGGCGTTCACCAATGTGCACGGATCGGGGAGGCCCGAACTGATTCCGCCATCGGATGATGGCTCAGCATCGGAATCTGCCGTACCACCACAGGCCGTGGCCAAGAGTGCAATCGCGATCACCGCAGCCATTCTCTTCATGTGTGCCCCTTGTGACTTGGATCAAACCTACACGATGAGCCACTGCGAATCGCGAGATAGTTGAACGCGTGCTGGCTGGTGACAGGAGCGACATCTCTGGGTCGGCGCTAGCTGGCGACCCACTCTTTGGCAGCATCCAGGTCGGCGAGCGGGTAGACCTTCAGATCACCGGGGAACATCCACGCGAATGCTTTGACGGCGTCGTGGTAGAGCCGGTTGTCGGTCACCAGAGCGATCTTCTCCCAACGCGCCCAGTGTCCGACACCGACCTTGGTGTCTTCCCACATTGCGCCGCCGGTGTAGCCCTCGAAATCGCTCCCGAGCACATACAGGAACCGGACCTTGTCGTTCGATGCAAGCGCAGCGCTCACCGCCGGATCGAGAACGGACTGGTAGTCGCCTGCGTCGACATGGCCACTGGCCTTGAATCCAACAACGTTGGAAGGCAACCCTTCAATGGGCTCAATCATCGGAACCTCTCCCTTCGAGAAACACGGCTGAAACCCTACACGCCGGAGCAAAGCAATCCAGCCGAGCACAGGTGCGTTGCAGACCGAGCCGAATGTCGTGCGAAGACCATGGCCTAACCTTGCGGCATGGAACGCATCCGTCTCTTTTTCGAATCGCGCGAAGGGAAGGTCGCTGCCGGGTCGATCGTCGCCATCGCCGCCGCTCTGATTCTGGGGGCATTCGACACGTCCTACTGGGTCTCGGTCGCTCCCCTCGTTGCGATCGTGATCGTGGGTGGGGTGCCCTTGGTGTGGTCGATCACCAAGGATCTGATCGCTCGGACACCCGGTGCTGACCTACTGGCTGCCATCGCCATAGTCACCGCTGTTCTCCTCGGTGAGTGGCTTGTCGCTGCGATCATCGTGCTGATGCTCTCAGGTGGGGAGGCCCTCGAAGAGGCGGCAACCTCACGTGCTTCGCGGATCCTTGAAGCACTCGCCAAGCGAGCGCCGACCATGGCCCACCGTGTGGTCGATGGGACGGAGCGGACGGTTGACGTCCCCGTCGAAGAGATCGAAATCGGCGACCATGTGGTGGTGTTCCCTCACGAGCTCTGCCCGGTGGACGGCGAAGTCGTCAGGGGTCACGGCACAATGGACGAGTCGTTCCTCACCGGCGAGCCCTACGTCATCACCAAGTCGGTGGGATCGGCCGTGTTGTCAGGTGCCGTGAACGGCCACGACGCTTTGGTGGTGGAGGCCACAAAGACCGCCGCAGACTCCCGCTACGCACAGATCGTCGGAATCCTTGCCGAGGCTGAGGAGAATCGACCTCACATGCGGCGGATGGCCGACCGCCTGGGTGCCTGGTACACGGTTCTCGCTCTCGCCATGGGCATCCTGGGATGGGTGGTTTCGGGCGACCCCTCCCGATTCCTCGCCGTCATGGTCATCGCCACACCTTGCCCGCTCCTCATCGCAGTTCCGGTCGCGATCGTGGGAGCCATCTCACTGTCGGCCCGTTCCGGCATCATCATCAGGGATCCCATGGTCCTCGAGCGCATTTCGACCACGACGACCGTGATGTTCGACAAGACGGGCACCCTCACCTACGGACGACCCACTGTCACCGAAATGCACGTTGCCCCCGACGCCGACCGGGCACAAGTGCTGCGACTCTCTGCCGCCCTTGAACACTATTCGCGCCACCCCCTCGCTTCGGCGGTCGTTGACGCAGCAGAGGAAGAACTTGGTGAAGAGGCGACCGCGGATGTTGCGGCGGTTTCGGAACGACCCGGCAAGGGCCTGGTCGGCACCGTGGACGGACACAAGGTCACGATCACAAATCGCGCCAAGGCATTGGATGTCATTGGTCAGGACGATCACCACATGCCGGAGAAGTCGGCGGGGATGGAAGCGGTGGTGCTCATCGACGACCGCTACGCCGCCACGTTCCGATTCCGCGACGAACCACGGCTCGGATCGTGGGAGTTCGTCCAACACCTCGGTCCCCGCCACGGCGTGACCCACACCATGCTCATCTCGGGGGACAGTTCCAGCGAGGTTGCTTACCTCGCTGCCCAGGTCGGGATCACCGACGTGCACGCCGGCATGTCGCCCGAGGACAAACTCGAGATCGTCCGCGAAGTCGGAAAGACGAGCACAACCCTGTTTCTCGGCGACGGAATCAACGATGCTCCCGCAATGGCAGCGGCCGACGTCGGTATCGCCTTCGGTCAAGGCAGCGACGTGACCTCAGAGGCTGCCGGTGCCGTCGTTCTCGACTCGTCCCTTGAACGGCTGGACGAACTGTTCCACATCGGGGAGCGGATGCGTCGCATCGCCCTTCAGAGCGCCCTGGGCGGTATCGGGCTGTCGATGATCGGGATGGTGCTTGCCGTCATGGGTCTGCTCACACCCATTGTTGGGGCGATCGCCCAGGAGGCAATCGATCTACTGGCGATTCTCAATGCCGCACGGGTCGTCACCCGACGCAAACCCATGGCCGACTATCACGACTATCCCCTCCCCAAGCCCAAGGAACTGGCTGAGGCGCAGGCTGGCTGACCGTGCCGGTGCCAAGTGCTGGTTTCATCGTGATGGGTGCCATGGTGCTCGTTCCATGGTGCTAGGTGCCAAGTGATCGCATCGTCAGTCGGCGTTCAACGTATCCGTGCGCTCATGGCTGCGGCTACTCGCGGGAGTCCCGGATGATCCGATACATCGTGGTGACGTCCGTCGAGTATTGATCCATCAGTGCTCCGAACCTATCTGCCTCATCGGTTTCGCCGGAGCGGAGACCCATTGCCTTGGCTCCGAACTTCGCCCCTCGAAAGTAGGTTCGCAGGTCACCGAACGGCATGGCCCGTGGCCCCGGGTCAGGATTTCCCTGACTTGGGGCAGGCTGCCCCGCGGGTGGCAGTGCAAGATCGCGGAGCACGGCGAGTGCATCGTCCTCCGGGTAGCGATCGGCGTAGTCCCGACTGACGAGCCGCAAAACCTCCGCACCATTGGGGTCGATCACGATCGTGGCCGGGATTGCCAGACCCCGTGGATCGTCGAGATCCATGAGACCATACGGCCCAACAGCGAGGGTTCGATCGGGATCTGACAGCATCGGGAACGGCAGATTGAGTTTCTCAACCATCGCGGCATGCTGCCCCGGCGAGTCGACGTCGATCGCGGCCACAACCGCTCCCGCTTCGAGGTACTCGTTGTGTCTGAGCGCCACGCTGACCAGCTGGCCGTTGCAGTACGGTCACCAATCCCCGCGCAGGAACAGAAGTACGACGCCATGGCCACGCTGATCCGAGAGTGTCCAAGGCTCTCCGGCCTGGTCAAGCAGGGTGAAGTCAGGCGCGTGCTGCATCACTCCACCATAGGCTGCGAACCGAATCCACGGACGTGGATCAGGCTCCCTCGATCGTTGCAAGAAGCTCGTGATCGACGAGGCTGTCGTACTCGGGGTGTCGTTTGATCCATGCTCTGACGAAGGGACACAACGGCACCACGGTGCCGTCGTCGGCGGCGACCTCGTCGAGGGCGGTCTTGATCAGCTTCGAGCCAAGACCCTGGTTCCCGAAGCTCGGGTCGATCTCGGTGTGGACGAATAGGTGACGCCCACCTCGGATGTGGTAGACAGCAAACCCGGCCACCTGGCCGTCAACTTCGATCACAAAGCGATGCTGTTCAACATCGTTGTAAACCTTGATTTGATCCGGCCGGACGGTTCCGGTCTCGTCGTTCACAGCACGTCCGCCGGAATTGATCCAAGCTTGCCTCTCTGGAAATCATCGAAGGCCTGGGCAAGCTCGGCATGTGTGTTCATGACAAATGGTCCCATCCAAGCAACGGTCTCACCAATGGGTAGACCCCCGAGGATCAAGACGTCCATCGACGGGCTGCGGGACTCCTGCTTCGGGTCAGCCGTGACGGTGAGCGTCTCCCCCGATCCATAGAGCGCAAGCTGACCCGCTGCGATGGGTCGCCGTTGATGGCCCACCGTTCCCTGTCCGTTCAGGACATAGGCCAGAGCGTTGAAGTCCTGACGCCATGGCAGTTGCAGTCTGGAGTCTGGTGCCAACGTGGCATGGATCATCGTGATCGGGGTAT
>QQUL01000199.1 GCA_008501565.1 Armatimonadota bacterium | reverse complement strand
CGGCCAGATGATCCCGCGCTCGTCGTGATTTGCCTCGATCGATGCCGCCATGTTCCGCTCGACGCCGATGCCGTAGGAGCCCATGACGACGGGCACCGTCTTTCCATCCTTGTCAAGCACGGTGACACCGAGGGGTTCGGCGTAGAACGTGCCGAGTTTGAAGATATGGCCCACCTCGATCGCCTGGAATACGCGAAGCGGTGCGCCACACTCGGGGCACGCCTCGCCATTGACCACTTCGCGGACATCCACCCACTCGGTCACGGCGATGTCCCGATCGACATCGACCCCGCGAACATGCCAGTCGTTCTCGTTTGCACCCGTGGTCATCGATGTCCTGCCACGGAGACCTTCGTCGGCGAGAATCCTCACCCCTTCGACACCGAGTGCCCCAAGACTTCCGGCGTCGGCACCGAGGAGTGCGTTGATTTCATCGGCCTGCGCTGGACGGGCGTTTGTCGTCCGTGTCACGTCCATGAGCTTCTGTTCCTGAAGCCCGTGGTCCCCTCGTAGGAGGACGAGCACGATTTCCTCGTTGAGGACATACACCAGCGTCTTGATCTGGCGATCGGCGGGGGCGCCGCCGTCGAAAGCTGCCAATTCGGCGATCGTGCGCACACCGGGTGTCGGGAAACGCTCGATCTCGAACGAACCCGACGGATCCTCGATCGCCGGAACCGCTGATGTCGCCTTCTCAAGGTTGGCTGCATATCCGCACTGTGCGCAATGGGCGACCTCGTCTTCGCCGACCTCGCTTTCCACCATGAATTCGACCGACTCCTTGCCTCCCATCGCCCCCGAGGAGGCGTGGACCGCAACGGCGGACATCCCAAGGCGTTCGAAAATCCTCACGTACGCGCCGTAGTGGCGGTCGAACTGAACATCGAGTCCATCGAAATCAAGATCGAACGTGTACGAGTCCTTCATTGTGAACTCACGCACCCGCAGAAGTCCCGACTTCGGCCGCGCTTCGTCGCGGAACTTGGTTTGGATGTGGTACCAGAGTTGGGGAAGCTGTTTGTAGGACGTCAGTTCCGACGACACCGTCGCGAAGATCTCTTCGTGCGTCGGTCCGAGCACGACCTCGGCGCCCTTGTTGTCCGTGAAGGTCATCATGATGTCCGCCATGGTCTCCGAGCGGCCCGTCCGGTCCCAGATCTCCTTCGGATGGAGCTGTGGGAGCATGAACTCCTGTCCACCGATCGCGTCGATCTCCTCACGGATGATGTCCATCACCTTCAGGCGAACACGTTGCCCAAGGGGCAGCATCGAGTAGATGCCGGCCATCAGCTGACGCATGTATCCCGCACGAACGAGGAGCCGGTGGCTCACGGCCTCGGCATCAGCCGGGTCGTCGCGCAGCGTGGGGATGAAGGCTTGGGACCAACGCATGGAGGCGAGGTTACCCGTCTCGCTCTGCGACCCGTTGGACAGCGGCGCGACGCTCCGAAGCGCGATTGGCGTCTCCCTGGATGCTGAGTAGCTCGACTCGTGTCTCTTCTGCAAGGTCGGCGGCGGTGACGTCCGCTGCCGCGATGCGTGCCTCGACGCCCTGTTCTGAGAGCAGGAGCGCTTCCTCGACGAGGGCATCCACCATCTCTGCCTCCGGAACGACGCGTACGACTTCGCCCTTGATGAACAGGTGTCCGCGCCCGCGACCTGCAGCAAGCCCTAGGTCAGCCTCGCGGGCCTCCCCCGGACCGTTCACGACACAGCCCATCACAGCGACCTGGATCGGCAAGCCCAGTTCCCCGAGACGCACGTTTGCTTCTTCGGCGACGGCAATGACATCGACCTCAGCCCTCCCACAGGAAGGGCAGGCGATGAGATCAAGGGAGGATCGCTCCCGCAATCCGAGGTACTCGAGCAATGACCGGCCCGCCTTTGCCTCCTCGACCGGATCCGCGGTGAGGGAGAACCGGATGGTGTCCCCGATCCCCTCGGACAGCAGGGTGGAGATGCCAGCGACCGACTTGATGAGACCGCCCGGCGGGGGCCCTGCCTCAGTGACGCCGAGGTGGAGCGGATAGTCAACCGTGTCGGCGAGGAGTCGGTACGACTCGATCATGAGCGGAACGTTCGAGTGCTTGACGGAGATCTTGATGTCATGGAACTCGACATCGTTGAGATACTTGGCCTCCAAGAGAGCGGATTCGACGAGCGCCGCGGGGACGGGACCACCGTGCTTTTCCAGCAAATCCTTGTCGAGTGAGCCAGCGTTCACACCGATACGGATCGGAATACCCGCATTGAGCGCTTCTCTCGCAACGACTTTGATGTGTTCTTCTTTGCGGATGTTCCCGGGATTCAACCTGAGGGCCGACACACCAGCCTCAATCGCTGCGAGCGCGAGTTTGTATTGGTAGTGGATGTCGGCGATGAGCGGTACCGGCGAGCGCGGCATCATGACAGCGAGTCCCTGAGCGGCTTCAACGGTGTTACAGGTGACTCGCACAATGTCGGCACCAGCCCCGGCCAGGGCATAGATTTGCGCAAGGGTGCCGTCGACGTCGTCTGTCTTGGTGGTGGTCATCGACTGCACGGAGATTGGGGCTCCGCCACCGACTGGGACCTTTCCCACCATGAGTTGGCGAGTCATCCGACGGTCGTAGTTCATGTCCTGTTCCTAACCGATTGGATCGAAGATGTCGAGATAGACGCCCATCAACCCGAGGCTGACAAGGAAGATGAACACCACCGCGGCCACGGGAAGCAGCTTCTCGATGTTCGGTGTTCGACCTGAGACCTTCTCGTAGGCGGCAACTGCGAAGTGACCCCCATCGAGTGGATAGAGCGGTACGAAGTTGAGGACGCCGACGAAGATGTTGACGAGAGCGAGGAGCCCGAGCGTCGACTCAACAGGTCCGGAGATCTGGACCAAACCAATGGGGCTGACCGGTCGTACCGTTTCGAGAACCTCGTCGTCGCCTCCGAACACCGCCAAGACGATCTTGGGGAAGCTGACAACCATCTCCCACAGACCTTTGGCACTCTGAACGATCGCCTCACCGACCTGACCAAGGGCCGCGGGGACCATTGCGATGGCCCCATAGTCTTGTCGTTCGGCCGCCGGACCAACACCGAAGAAGCCGACCTCCTCGACCATCGGTTGCCCTGACGCGTCAGTCACGATGTCACCTGTTTGGGGGTCTCTCACCTCCCGCTCGACGACGGCGAGAGTCGCTTCGAGATCAACCGGCGATGTATCGCGGAGAACACCGATCGTGACGAACTGACCCCCGTGGGATGCCGTGAAGTCCGAGAAATCATCCCAAGTTGTGACGGATCTGCCATCGGTGAAAACGATGACGTCACCGGGCATGGCACCAGCCAACACGGAAGGTGCCGGTTCCTCGGTACCGGGGAGTGTCTCGGAGATACTCGCGATCGTGGTCGACCGCACCGCGTTGTTGTTCTCGTCCGTGACCACGACGCCGTACACGAGCCCGATCGTGTACAGGATGAGGAACGCGACGACAAAGTGACTCGCGATCCCGGCGAGCACCACGACCGACTTCTTCCAGAATGGGGCGACGCGGTAGGTTCGTCCTTCCTCTTCGGGTGCGATCTCTTCGAAGGGATTCATCCCGATGATGCGGACATAGCCACCGAACGGGATCGCCTTGATGCCGTATTCTGTTTCTCCACGGGTCGTTGACCAGAGCTTGGGACCGAACCCGAAGAACGCCTCGGTCGCCTTCATCCCGAAGGCCTTGGCCGCGACGAAGTGGCCTCCTTCGTGGATGATGATCATCAGGATCACTCCGATAATCATGATTGCGGGGCCCATGAGTCTCCTGATGTGAGGCGGCGGGTTGTCGAACGGTACCTGCGGATCCCGCCAACTGATGTTGGATTCCGCTACTTGGCGACGATGCCTCTAGCGAGGCATGCGTCCGACCGCCTCAAGCGCCGCGGTGCGTGCCCATTCGTCGGCTGCTGCCACGGCCTCAACGGAATCCGGGCGGAACACATCGTGTTGTGAGAGAACCTCGCTCACGACGTCGGCAATCCCGAGGAACGGTATTCGCCCATCCAGGAATGCCGCGACGGCGACTTCGTCCGCTGCGTTGAGCACGGCTGGGGCTGAACCCCCGACTCTTCCGGCTTCATACCCGAGGGCGAGACACGGAAAGGTGGCGACATCGGGTTCTTCAAATGTGAGATCTGTTCCAACAAGGTCGAACGGTGGATGTTCGACAGCGACCCGCGATGGGTAGGTGATCGCCGCTTGGATCGGCTTTCGCATGTCGGGGAACCCGACCTCTGCCTTCACAACGCCGTCGCTGAACTCAACGAATGAATGGATGATGCTTTGGGGGTGGACGACGACATCGATGTCATCGAAGTCGATACCGAAGAGGTGGTGTGCCTCTATGACCTCGAATGCCTTGTTCATGAGGGTTGCAGAATCGGTCGTGATACGAGGACCCATCGACCACGTCGGGTGCGCAAGTGCGTCCTCCACGGACACCGCTTCGAGTTCATCTCGGGTCTTTCCACGAAAGGGTCCTCCGGATGCCGTCAGGATGAGACGTGCCAGGTCGGCTCTGGACTCTCCTGCCATGCACTGCCAGATCGCGGAGTGCTCGGAGTCGACCGGCAGGAGCTCTCCCCCGCCGGATTCCAGAGCATCGAGAACCAACGCCCCGCCGGCGACGAGACTCTCCTTGTTGGCGAGGGCAAGGCGATTCCCGGCGTACAGCGCCGAAAGCGAAGCTTCGAGCCCCGCAGAACCGACGACCGCGTTGAGAACCGTCACTCCCTCCATCGCCGCCGCCTCGGTGATGGCTCCCTGACCGAAGTGGACACGCTGTCCCAGAATTGACCGGAAGTGACCGGCGGCATCGCCAGGTTCAACGACGCAAACGGCTGCGTTGGGATGGTCTAGCCCGAGCGTAAGGAGATCTTCAGAAGGCGTCCTGGCCGCGACAGCGACGATTGGAACACCTATGCGAGACGCCACCTCCACGGCCTGACGACCGATCGACCCGGTCGCACCAAGGATGACGAGCGGCTTCAGAGCAATCCCGCAAAGACAAAGACGGCCCACGCTGCAGGAATTGCGAACAACAAGCCATCGATACGATCCAGGAATCCCCCATGGCCGGGCAGCACCGAACCCATGTCCTTCAAGCCGAGGGCCCGCTTCGCAGCAGACATCGCAAGATCACCAAGAGGGGTGAACACTGCCGCTACCGCACCGATCGCCAGTCCCGAGGTCAGCTCGAACGGCTCGAAGTAGTGGAGAACGGCACCGATCGCCATCGCAACCAGCGTCCCGGCGACGAGCCCTTCAACCGTCTTCTTCGGAGAGACCCAGGGAGCGAAATGTGTCCGGCCGAGCGACCGGCCAACGAAGAACGCCGCAACATCGGCACCCGCAACGGCCAAAACGACGCCAAGAATCAACACCCGGTAGTCGTCGGACCTGGCGATGAGCAT
>QQUL01000169.1 GCA_008501565.1 Armatimonadota bacterium | reverse complement strand
GGTACTGGAACCCTAATGGGGGTGTATCTGGTCTCTTGTTGTGTGGGAGGCTGGTGTCCGTTGAGCCGACTGGCTGGTGAGCACTTAGGTACCCGGAGGCGTTTGATCTCTGTACCCAGACCGTGCCCCAGCCAGCGGTGGGCTACCTGGTGCACTCATGGGGTGTCGTGCCGTTGAGCACTGGTCCATTAGGCCGTTGTCGGGTGGTTCCTTTCGGTTCTTGGAACAAGGTGCTTGAAGGGAGATTGAGAGCATGATTTTTGTTGGCAATGATTGGTCTGCGGATCATCATGATGTGTGTGTGATGGATGACGATGGGACGGTGTTGGTGTCGCGACGGTTCCGTGAGGGGCTTGATGGGATGACAGCGTTCCATGAGCTTGTTGGCGGGTTCGTGTCTGATGCTGGTGACGTTGTGATCGGTGTTGAAACCGATCGTGGCCTGTGGGTTGAGGCGCTTGTTGGATCGGGTTATCAGGTGTATGCAATCAACCCAAAATCGGCGTCTCGATATCGGGATCGGCATCATGTTGGGGGCGGCAAATCAGATATGGGCGATGCCAAGATGCTTGCCGATCTGGTTCGTACGGATCGTCACAACCATCGCCGTGTAGCTGGCGATTCCCCCGATGCTGAAGGGATCAAAGTGTTGGCACGGGCCCATCAGAACCTGGTGTGGACTCGGATCCGTCACGTCAACCGGCTCCGTAACGCTCTACGTGAGTACTACCCCGCAGCCCTAGAGACCTTCAACGACTTGGGTGACCGGGATTCACTTGCCGTGTTGGGTCGGGCCCCAACACCTCAAGTTGGGGCACAGTTGACGCTCACTCAGATCCGTTCGGTGCTAAAACGAGCCGGGCGTCAACGCAACCTCGACAAGCGTGCAGAGCAGATCCAAGCCGGGTTACGGACCCACCATCTCGAAGCACCCGGCCCAGTCGTTGCCGCGTTTGGGGCGACAACGAAATCAACCGTGGAGATACTCACCATGGTGAACCGTCAAATCGGTGAGCTCAACGCTGTGATGGCTGACCATTTTGAGCAACACCCAGACGCCGCCATTTACCGTTCGATGCCTGGGATCGGCACCGTACTCGGCGCCCGGGTGTTGGGCGAGTTCGGGGATGACCCCGACCGTTATGCCAACGTCAAGTCTCGCAGAAACTATGCAGCAACATCACCGCTCACAACAGCATCGGGGAAAACAAAGATGGTGACTACACGGTGGGTACGCAACGATCGGCTCTACGACGCAATGATCAGATGGGCGTTTTGTTCTATCTCAACAAGCCCTGGATGCCGCAGGTATTACCAAGAACGACGTGACGCAGGTGACCGCCACTACAAAGCCCTACGGGCACTGGCAAATCATCTCGCAGGGATCCTCCATGGTTGCCTCCAACACCACACCGTCTATGACGAGGACACCGCTTGGGGTCACCGCTACCCATCCCAAATCGATATTGCCGCTTGACATTTAGAACCATGGGGTGTCTGGGTACGCGGTATCTACTCGTATGACTCGATTGCGGGGCACTCACAGAACACGTTGCGGTCGCCGTACGCGTTGTCGATGCGACTGACGGGAACCCAGTACTTGTCGTCCCGCAGGCTTCGAACCGGGTAGGCAGCTTGATCCCTTGTATAGGGACGGTTCCACTCGTCGACCAGAAGGTCTTCTGCGGGGTGGGGAGCACCGCGGAGTACCGAGTCTTCCACCGGCACCGAACCGGACGCCACCTCGTCGATCTCGGCCCTGATGGCGATCATTGCGTCAATGAATCGGTCGATCTCGACAAGCGACTCCGACTCGGTCGGTTCGATCATGAGGGTTCCCGCCACCGGAAAGGACATGGTCGGCGCATGGAACCCGTAGTCGATGAGACGTTTTGCGATGTCTTCGTTCGTAACACCCGTTTCGGCATCGATCTGTCGTATGTCGATGATGCACTCGTGCGCCACGAACCCACCGGGTCCCGTGTAGAGCACCGGGTAGTACGGGGCGAGTCTGGCAGCCATGTAGTTCGCAGACAGCACCGCAACCTCGGTGGAGCGTCGCAATCCTTCGGGTCCGAGCATTGCGATGTACATCCAAGAGATCGCCAGGATGCCAGCAGATCCCCACGGAGCCGCCGACACGGCGCCAAGTCCATCCTCGGGGCCTGCCAGATCGGGAACCAGGCCGTGACCAGGCAGATAGGGCGCCAGGTGACTCCTGACTCCGATGGGTCCCACACCGGGCCCTCCTCCGCCGTGTGGGATTGCGAAGGTCTTGTGAAGGTTGAGATGCGACACGTCGCTGCCGAACAGGCCGGGCTTCGCCAAGCCAACCATTGCGTTCAGATTTGCGCCGTCGAGATAGACCTGGCCACCATACTCGTGGACGATGTCGCAGATTTCGGTGATTGCCTCCTCGAACACACCGTGCGTGGAGGGATAGGTCACCATGATCGCCGCCAGGTTCTCGGCATGCTCCGCTGCCTTGGCCCTGAGGTCGTCGACGTCGATCGACCCGTCCTCATCGGACTTGACGACCACGACCTTCATCCCCGCCATCGTTGCGGACGCCGGGTTTGTGCCATGCGCGGAGGATGGGATCAGGCACACGTCGCGGTGTTCGTCACCGTTCGCCTGGTGATATCCGCGTATCGCGAGGAGACCCGCGAACTCCCCCTGCGCCCCCGAATTGGGCTGCACCGACACAGCGTCATACCCCGTGATAGAGGCGAGCCAGTCCTCAAGCAGGCCGATCATCTCGAGATAGCCTGTCGCCTGATCCAGGGGAACGAACGGATGCATGTCCGCAAACTCGGGCCACGCTATCGGTTCCATCTCACTGGTTGCGTTCAGCTTCATGGTGCATGACCCGAGCGGGATCATCGAACGATCAAGGGCGACATCCTTGTTCTGAAGCCGACGCAGATAGCGCAGCATCTCCGTCTCGGATCGGTGCCGATGAAACGTTGGGTGTTCGAGAAACGCTGAGGTGCGGCGGAGACTCGATGGAATACCAACCGGTGCGGGAGCGCCCGAGACCACCCCGAACACCTCTCGCAGTGCCATCAGATAGTCATCGGTCGTTGTCTCGTCGATCGAAACGGCAACGGTGTGTTGATCGACCGGTCGGAGGTTCATCTTGCGGTGATGTGCCTTTTCAAGCGTCTCTTCAGCGTCGTCGACGCGGATGGTCAGTGTGTCAAACCAGGAATCGTTCACGACGTCGATGCCGCCGGCCTCAAGATCACCAGCCAGAGCGGTCGTCTGGGAATGGACCCGTTCGGCGATCGCGCGAAGACCTTCCGGCCCGTGATACACGGCGTACATTCCGGCCAGGACGGCGAGCAGAACCTGCGCCGTGCATATGTTCGACGTGGCGCGATCCCTGCGGATGTGTTGCTCACGGGTCTGGAGGGTGAGGCGATAGGCGTTCCGATCGTTCGTATCCCTCGACAGTCCCACAAGCCTGCCGGGTAGTGAGCGCTGGTACTCGTTGCGGGTCGCCATGAATCCGGCATGTGGCCCGCCGAACATCATCGGCACACCGAACCGCTGCGATGATCCCACGACGACATCAGCGCCGAGCTCACCGGCCGGCGTGATGAGCGTCGAGGCAAGGAGATCGGTCGCCACGGCGACGAGGGCTCCCGCGGAGTGGCAGTGGGCGATGATCGGAGCGATGTCCGGGATCACTCCTGAAGAACCCGGATACGAGAGAAGTGCCCCGAAAACCTCTTCCGGCACAAGGTCAGTGTTCGGATCTCCGATCACGAGATCAAACCCAAGCGGCCTTGCTCGTGTCGCAACGACTTCAATGGTCTGTGGATGCAGATCCTGGTCGACGAAGAACACGTCGTTCTTGTTCCGCCCCACTCGCTTGACCAGGGTCATCGCCTCGGCTGCAGCGGTCGCCTCATCGAGAAGGGAGGCGTTTGCGATCTCCATTCCGGTGAGGTCACTCACCGCTGTTTGGAAAACGATCAGCGCTTCGAGTCTGCCTTGAGCGATCTCAGGCTGGTATGGCGTGTACGCGGTGTACCACCCGGGATTCTCAAGAATGTTCCTCTTGATGACGCCGGGTGTAATCGTCCCGTAGTAACCAAGCCCGATGAACGATCGGTACACGTCGTTCTTCTCGGCAATGTGGCGCAGGGTTTCTATGGCCTCGCGTTCGGTGTAGGGGCCGGCAACCTCCAGTGGGTCGTCAGTCCGAATACTCGAGGGAACGGCTGCATCGAGCAACTCGTCGACCGAATCGAGCCCCAACGCACCGAGCATGTGTGCAACGTCGGAGGTGGACGGTCCGATATGTCGATCGGCGAAGGATGCTGGCTTGTGGTTCGACATTTTGTGGCTCCTCACGACACGCGTTCACGTTGAGCCCCGTCTGTCTTGAAACCTGAGAGATTCACCGCGGTGCGGCTTTCCCCTTCGGTGAGGGCTGTCCCTGCTTTCCAGAGTGCCTGTTTCTTGCGGTCCGTCTGCCTGAGAGATTCCCGGGGCGGTTGCTCCTTCGGCGCCGGTGACCGGCTCTCCCGCAAGACGTCAGCAGCGAACCAAGGGTACCAGCGTGCCGCACCCGACGTCCGAGCGGGCGGCAACTATGCCTTCGTCGGGAGATCGGCTGGTTTTCCGTATCGCCGCTTGAAGAGGACGTAGGCAACCGCTCCGGCGGGGATCGGAAGCCAGAACTGGAACAACCGGTAGGCAAGCGTCGCCAGGGTGGCATCGGGAGCCGGAATGCCTGCGGCCACCAACATACCGACGAGGCCGAACTCCACGAATCCGATCCCACCAGGTGTGATCGGGATCATCCCGAGAACAGCAGATCCGGCGAATGCAACAAGCACAAGGCTTGGGCGAGGCTCGGCACCGATCGCATAGAGAGCCGTCACGAGAACGAGGTACTCAAGCAGCCAGTTCAAAACAGCGGCAGCAAGCGCCTTGAACCATCGAACACCGAGGGCCTCCATGACATCATTTCGCCGCTCGAGCCAATCCTCGGCCGTCGACGTCCATGGACGATCAAGGCGCTTGGCTACCCATCCGCCGATCCGTTCGATGAGGTGGCCAACGGCCAGCAGCACCCGGTCGTACTTCACCAACGCGAATGCGACCGCGAACATCACGATGAACATCACTGCTCCCGCAATTGCAACCGTCAGCAGACCATCAGGAATCGGGGCGGAAAGTGCAGCGATGAGTAGGGCAACGGCCGGAAGGGAGAAAAGAACAAGATTGGAGATGAAACCTGCTGCTGCCAGAGCGGTTGCGACCTGCTGGCGCGGAACACCTGACACAGAGAGCATCTGGAAGAGCGTCGCTCCCGCGGCAACGACACCACCGGGTATGACCTTCGCCAGCGCATTGGAAACAAGCTGGGACGTCCCGACAAGGAACCAACTCACATCCAGCAGGGAGATCCTGTTGAGCTCCCACGCAGCACCC
>QQUL01000353.1 GCA_008501565.1 Armatimonadota bacterium | reverse complement strand
CCTGTGCAAACCGCCATCGGACTCACGATGGATTCGGGCGACTACGCGACGAACCTCGACGCGTTGCTCGACCGGGTCGGATACGAGGACCTCAAGGCGAAGCGCGATGCCGCTCGCGCCGACGGCAGGCTCCTTGGTCTCGGTCTGAGCACCTATGTCGAGGTCTGTGGATTTGGGCCATCAGCCCTCGCCGGACTTGGATTCTCTTGGGCCGGGTATGGCCTGCCGACCGCATTCAACGGTTCCGGTGTGGTCCGAGTTCAACCGGACGGTACGTGCACGGTAACGATCGGGACCGGACCAAGCGGTCAGGGGCACGAAACGACATGGGCACAGATCGTGTCGGACGGACTTGGGATCGCGATGGACAACATTGAGGTCCAGCACGGTGACTCCCTTGACTCGCCGATGGGCGTCGGAACCTTCGGATCCCGATCCATTGCGGTTGACGGAACCGCGACATTCGAGGCAACGGCGCGTGTGAAGGAGAAGGCTGCGAAGATCGCGGGTCACCTCCTTGAGGCTGCTCCCGATGACATGCGGTTTGCCGATGGAGGCGCCCATGTGGCTGGTTCGCCTGACAAGGCAGTCACCTGGGGTCAGATCGCCGAGGCGGCATACCAGCCCCACACCCTGCCAGAAGGCGTGGAGGGCGGTCTTGAATCCTCGGTTGTGTTCAGCCCTCCGAATGCAACATGGCCGTTTGGCTCGCACATGGCACTCGTCGAGGTCGATCCCGAGACCGGTGATGTCGATCTCCTCGAATACTGGGCCACGGATGACTGCGGCAACGTGATCAACCCGATGATCGTTGACGGGCAGGTGCACGGTGGCATTGCCCAGGGCATCGCGCAGGCGCTTTTCGAGGAAGCGATCTACGACGAAATGGGGAATCTACTCACCGCCTCGATGGCCGACTATGCGCTTCCGGCTCCGGAAAACCTGCCGTTGTTCAATCTCGACCGAACGGTCACACCGACTGATGTGAATCCGCTCGGTGTGAAAGGTATCGGAGAGGCAGGGACGATCGGAGCGGCACAGACGATCGTGAATGCCGTTGTCGATGCAGTGGCGCATCTCGGCGTCAGACACATCGACATGCCGCTGAGACCGAAGCGGGTATGGCAGGCGATTCAGGATGCAAAGGAGTAGCCATGTACCCACCGAACTTTGACTACGTCGCTCCATCGTCGCTTGATGAGGCGCTTGCTGCCCTTGCCGGAGCGGAGAACGCCAAGATCCTCAGCGGCGGGATGAGCTTGATTCCTCTGATGAAGATGCGACTTGTCCGTCCGACGCTCGTCGTCGACATCTCCCGGATTCCGGGTTTGGACGAGGTCACCGACGACGGTGATCACATCACGATCGGCGCAATGGTGCGTCACGCCACGACGGCGTCACACCCGTTGGTCCAGGAGCATGCTTCGGCTCTCGCCGAGGCGGCGAGCTGCACCGCTGATCTCCAGGTTCGCAATCGCGGCACCACGTGTGGATCGCTGGCTCATGCCGACGTTGCCGCAGATCAGCCTGCTGCGGCGCTCGCGCTCAACGCAACGATGCACGCGGCGTCGGTGCGCGGAACACGAGAGATCGCTGCCGCCGACTTCTTCGTGGACACTCTGACATCGGCCCTCGCACCAGACGAGATCCTGACCAAGGTCACGATCCCCAAGGGCGGCTCATCCACCTACCGGAAGCTCGGACGTAGGGGTGGCAATTCTGACTACCCGATCGCCGCAGCTGCCGTGTGGGTTGATGTATCAAATGGGTCGGTTTCAGCTGCCCGGATCGCCGTGACCGGGGTGTCATCGACGCCCTACCTCGCTGTCGGCAGTGCCCAGGCGCTCATTGGGTCGGATGGATCGGCGGACGCCATCGCCGCGGCCGCATCCCATGCAACCGACGGAGTCAATGTGCTTGAAGATTTGTACGGAACGGTCGCGTTCCGGACCCATCTCGCCGATCTGTACGTGCGGCGCGCTCTTGAGGACGTCCTCGCATAGGCCGGGCTGATCCCCGTGTCGGCTGATACACCCCGCATCGCTGCGGTCGTGCTCGCCGCGGGAGAGGCCACACGGATGGGTGAGCCCAAGGTGACGCTTCCCTACGAGGGGACGACGATCGTCGAATCGGTCGTGTCGGTCGCAGCTGAGGCAGGACTCGATCCGATCGTGGTTGTGACCGGCTTCTATCACGAAGCGGTGAGTGCCGTGATCGGGGACCGCGCCGTTGTGGTTCACAACCCGGACGCGGCATCAGGGAACCTGTCGTCGCTCAGGGTCGGAGTCGGAGCGATCGGTGATGCCGATGCGGTTGTGCTTCTGCTCGGTGACATGCCAGGAGTCGACCCACAGGTCGTGCAACTGCTTGCACATCGAACCGTTGCAGCAGGAGCGCTTGGGGGATGGGTGCAATACCGCAGGGACCACAACGATGGAGAGGAATTGGGGCATCCGTTGGTGCTGTCGCGCCGCGGTCTGGATGGGTTTTCGGCACTGACTGGCAGAAGGCCGGTATGGCGCTACCTGACCAGTCTCGATCCCGATGATGTCGTGATCCTGGACGTCGATTCAGAGAAACCGATCGACGTCAACACGCCAGACGACTACCGACGGCTCCTCGCTGAACAATCCTGAGTCAGGCCTGATACTCACCGGATGGAGATGCACCGCTGAGTCGCGTTCGGATGTCCTCGATCGCTGCAAGCGAGATCTCGTGATCCACAAGCGGATACCTGTCGGATACAAGAACCTGGGCGCCAGACGGAAGCCGTGTCAGGTGCCTTGCTCCCTTGATCATCTCGTCGACAAGAGGACTTCCGATTTCCCGCCACGGGGCAAGGTGGATGTGCAGGTGGTCAATTCCGTTTCCGTACACATAGACGTACACGAGTTCGGCACCTGTTGACTGCTTGATGGCCTTGGAGGTTTTAGCGATGGTTGGACCCAGCGTCGCCGCCTCTTCCCCGTCAAGTTCGGTGATATCTGCGATGTGGCGACGCGGCTCGAGGTATGAGAACCCGGCAACCTCGGTGTACTCGGCCGTGGTCAAACGCCAAAGGAAGTCGGACCAGACCTCGGTGCGCATGAGCGCTTCATCCATCTCCGGGCCTGCACAGAGGGCACAATCTTCTGCGGTCATGGTGGGAACCTACACTTTCCGGCATGCTTCCGCTGCTCTTTGACCATATTGGCACGTCGGGCCCGATGCCGTTCGATGATTTCATGGAACTCTGTTTGTACGACACCGACGAGGGATTCTTCTCCGCCGGTGGTGTGCGGCCCGGTACACAGGGCGACTTCGTTACCGCACCGGAGGTGTCACCGCTGTTCGGAGAGCTGCTCGCGAGGTGGGTCAACCGTGTGAGGGACGAGTCGTGGGCCACAATCGAGATCGGTGCCGGCTCGGGGGCACTTCTTGCACCGCTGCTCGAAGCCATGCCAGACACGAGCGCGTTCGTGGTTGAACGATCCTCGTCCGCTCGCGAGACGATTGGAAAGCTGCTTCCGTCGGTGGCTATTGCCGACTCGATCGTGGACGTTGTTGCACCGGGTGCGGTCGTCATCCTGAACGAGGTGCTTGACAATGTGCCAACGGCACTCGTGCGTCGGACGGACCGGGGGTGGAGCGAGATTGCCGTCGATGTCGACAGTGGAGCACTGTCGTTGGTCGAGGTTCCTCCCCGAGATGTCGCCGTTGAATGGGCATCGCAGCATCTCAAGGACACACCCGTGGGAGCGATGGCACCGGTCCAGATCGCGGCCGGAGCCCTCGTCGAGAGCATCCTTGACACATTCGATGAGGTGGCGATCTGTGTGATCGACTACGGGGGGTCGGGTACGGAGCTCGCAGGAAGACCCGACGACGATGTCGTTCGCACGTATCGTCACCAACGCAGCGGGTTCGACTATCTCGCCCATCCCGGCCTGACCGACATCACGGTCGACGTGAACACCGATGCCATTGCGGTACTCGCCGAGCGGTTCGGTGCCAAGGTCGAGGTCACAACCCAACGCGACTTTCTGCGTTCCGCTGGGGCGGACGAGATGCTCTCGGAACTCCGGTCGTCCGAGATTGCCATGGCCCGTAGTGGTGACGTGATGGGTCAGCTCAAGGCCAGGTCTCGTACCGTTGAGTTGCGCGCACTCCTCGACCCGTCAGGGTTCGGTGCCTTCAAGGTCATCACGATCGTCCGAAAACGCGACACGACGCCATGAATCGTGCGTTCGTGACTGCCGGAATATTGAGTGCTGGTTGATACGCTCAAGTTGTGAACAACCTCAAAACCACCGCTCTCCTGGCATTCCTGGGAGCCCTGTTCGTGGGGGTTGGCTACCTCTTGGGCGGGGCGTCGGGTGGGGTGATCGCGCTCGGGTTTGCGGTCGTTTTCAACTTTGCGATGTACTTCTTCTCGGACAAGATCGCGTTGAGATCTGCCAGAGCTCGACCCGTCGAAGCCCATGAGCTCCCCGATGTGTATCAGACCGTTTCGTCCCTTGCACAACGCGAGAAGATGCCGATGCCCGACATCTATCTCATTGACTCACCCCAACCGAACGCGTTTGCGACCGGGCGGAGTCCGAAGCATGCAGCAGTGGCAGTGACCACGGGGATCTTGGAGGTACTTGACCACCGCGAACTCGAGGGGGTGCTTGGGCACGAGCTCGCTCATGTGAAGAACCGTGACATCCTCATCGGAACGATCGCTGCGACACTCGCCGCGGCGTTGTCACTTCTTGCACGGATGGCGTTCTGGGGAGGTATGGGTCGCCGACGCGACAACAATGGAGCCTCCGCCATCGTCGGATTGATTGCGATGATCCTCGCCCCCCTTGCCGCCGCACTCATCCAGATGGCGATCAGCCGTTCACGTGAGTTCGAGGCCGACCATGACGGAGCGGAATCGACGGGTTCGCCCCTCGCTTTGGCGTCTGCTCTCGAAAAGATCAGTGTCGGGACTGCTCGGATACCGATGAATGTCAACCCAGCGATCTCGCAGCTGTTCATTGCAGACCCGCTCAAGGCGTTCGGGTCGAAAGGTCCCGGCCGAATGTCGAAGATGTTCTCGACGCACCCGCCGGTAGAGGAACGGATCGCCCGCCTCCACCAGATGGCCTCCGGAATCCGATAGTTCGGACGTCGGACGTCGGACGTCGGACGACGGACATTCTCGACGAATGCTCTATGGAGCCTCCTCCGGGATTTGAACCTAAAGTCTCGAACCCCGTCCACGGCACCGAAGACGATGCATTGCTCGATGAGTCGTTTGGGGTGGAAGTCGAGTGCAGACGGTGAAGATTGAACCGGGTGGACGCGTGACGTGACGCCTCGATAGAGCCTCCTCCGGGATTTGAACCTAAAGTCTCGAACCCCGTCCACGGCACCGAAGACGATGCATTGCTCGATGAGTCGTTTGGGGTGGAAGTCGAGTGCAGACGGTGAAGATTGAACCGGGTGGACG
>QQUL01000113.1 GCA_008501565.1 Armatimonadota bacterium | reverse complement strand
ACTCGACACGTTCGACCGACACACAGCCGTCTTCGCTCGTTTCGCCGTGACCGGCTCCGCTCGCCTGGGCAACGGCATCGAGGACATCGTTCCCGCCGAGAAGATGACAGGAGATGGATGTGCAGACCGACACGAGGTACGTCCCGACCGGCTCCCGTTTGTACATGGTGTAGAAGGAGGCAACCGATCGCACTTGTGTCGGAGTGATCCCGACAAGATCTGCGACCTCGCGCATTGCGTCGTCAGAGACATACTTGTGTTCGAGGCTCGCGACGTACAGCAGCGGCATCACCGCCGACCGCCGGTCCGGGTAGCTCCCGAGGATGGACTCGGCGCGGGCTTGATTGTCCGGACTCCAGTGTCCAACGACGGCACGAATCGATGCGGAGCTCATCGGTCCACATCTCCCAGAACGGGGTCCGCGGAGGCAAGAGATGCGACCACGTCAGCGAGGAGCGAGTCGGTCATCATCACAGGAAGGGCCTGTACGGCTGCGAACGACGGGGCGCGCCAGTGCATGCGCCATGGACGCGCGCCACCTTTCGACACGAGGTAGCAGCCGAGCTCCCCTCTCGGCCCCTCCACGGACTGATACGCAGCGCCCTCGGGCACGCGGAACCCTTCCGTGAAGAGCTTGAAGTGGTGAATCAACGCCTCCATCGATTCGTCGATCCGCTTGCGGGGTGGCGGCGTGACTTTGCGGTCCTCGGATCGATAGTCCCCTGACGGCATCGTGTCCATGACCTGTTGGACGATGCGAAGCGACTGTCGCATCTCCTCCATGCGAACGATGTACCGGTCGAAGACGTCGCCGTGGAGTCCCGTGGGAACGTCAAACTCGTACTGCTCGATGCCGCAGTACGGGTTCGTCTTGCGGAGATCCCAATTCAGCCCCGATGCACGGGCCATCGGGCCGGTAACGCCGTACTGCTTGCACTCCTCGGGAGTCATCACACCGACACCCATTGTGCGATCGATGAAGATCGGGTTGTCGTTCAACAACTCCTCGTACTCATCGATCCCGACCGTGATCGTTGCGATGAGGCTCGCAACGTCGTCCTCCCAGCCGTCCGGCAGGTCAGCCGCAACGCCACCGACGCGGATGTAGTTGTGGTTCATCCGCAGACCGGTTGTCTTCTCGAAGAAGTCGAGACAGGTCTCACGCTCTCGCCATCCGTAGATCATCATCGACAGCGCACCAATATCCATGCCCTGGGTTGCCGCCCACAGCAGATGACTTGACACGCGGTTCAACTCGGTCATCAGAACACGGATTGCACTGGCTCGTTCCGGTACCTCAAGCCCGAGAAGTTGTTCGACGGTGAGGGAGAATGCCAGTTCGTTGTGAAACGGTGCGAGATAGTCCATTCGGGTGACGTTTGTTGCACCCTGAGCGTAGGTGAGTGTTTCGGCAGTCTTCTCCATCCCCGTGTGGAGATAGCCGATGATCGGCTTCACCCTTCGAATCGTCTCCCCCTCGATCTCCAGGTGGAGGCGCAGCACGCCGTGGGTTGACGGGTGCTGGGGGCCCATGTTGATGATCTGGCGTTCCTCGGGTTCGACCGTCGGTTCGCTCGTGTAATCGTCATCGACGGCGATGCCAGCCTGCATCGCGGCGCCGGGGTCATCGGCTTCGGGAAGCATCTCTTGAGCACCCTCGTTCGTGGCGGTCGAGAACGGGAATCGCTCCTCGGTACCGCTCACCCAGATGTCGTGTGCCTCGCGCCTGGCATCGGCAACTGACGGTGCCTCCGGTTCGTGGCCGGGGACCGTGTCCATGTCAGCCGTTGGCTCGGAAGCGGTATCGGTCGTGTCGCTCATAGATCCACGCTCCCTTCCTTGAATTGGACGGGGATGGCGCCAACCGAAGCGTCCTTCCGTAACGGATATCCATCCCACTCGTCCGGTAGAAGGATCCTTGTCAGGTCAGGATGTCCGGGGAAATCGATTCCGAACAGGTCGTATGCCTCGCGTTCATAGAAGTTCGCACCGATGAACAGCCCGGTGACGGTCGGAACCGTCGGATCGTCGTAAGGGACACGGGTCGAGATGATGATGCGATGATTGGCTGACATTGAGACAAGGTTCACACCGACTTCGAAACGCGGGGCCTGTGCAAAGTGGTCGACGGCGTAGAGGTCGACGAACATGTCAAAGCCGGCGTCCTTGGCTGCCGAGACGGCAGCGACGTATCCATCAACCGGCACCGCCACCCTGTGGTAGCGAGTCTGTGAGGAGGCGTACTGCTGTTCAACAACCGTTGCACCGTCCGCGTCCTTCAGGACGGACGCCACGAGGGCGTCGTCAGTCGTTGATTCGGAGACATGTTCGGACGCCATCTCAGAAGACGCCTGTCGAGTTGCGGATCTCGCCGTCCATGATCATCTTCTGGAGACTCAAGATGCCATGCATCAATGACTGGGGTCCCGGAGGACAGCCGGGCACATACATGTCGACGGGGACCACCTGGTCGACACCCTGAACCAACGCATAGTTGTTGAACATGCCACCGGTCGAGGCACATGCACCCATCGAGAGCACCCACTTGGGTTCGGCCATCTGGTCATAGACATGGCGCAGAACCGGAGCCATCTTCTGGCTCACTCGGCCGGCCACGATCATCAGATCCGCCTGCCGAGGCGATGCCCGAAAAATCTCCATACCGAATCGTGCGAGGTCGTTGTGGGCAGCCCCGGTTCCCATCATCTCGATCGCACAGCAGGCAAGTCCGAACGAAGCTGGCCACATCGAGTTCGTCCGCGCCCAGTTGACACCCTTCTCAAGGGTGGTCATGAGGAAACCGGGTTCCGAGGAGATGCCAGCCATCAGGCCGCTTCCTCAAGTGGGACATCTGGTGCGACAACCTGGCGGTACCGTGCGCGGCGGGCAACATTCCAGTCGAGTGCGCCACGCTTCCATACGTACGCGAGTGTCTCGATCAGCATCAACATGAACAGCACGACGGCGCCAATCCCGGCCCAACCAAACTGCTCCATGCGCACCGCCCAGACGAAGAGGAAGATGATCTCGACGTCGAAGATCACGAACAGCATGGCGACGAGATAGAACTTGACGGGGAAACGGTGGACGGGATCCTGCAGTGGCACGATCCCGCATTCGTACGGGGCAAGCTTCTCCGGAGTCGGGTTGTGTGGGGCAAGTTTTTTCGATACGAACATGGACAATCCGGCGAAACCAATACCGAGGATTGTCATCAGTGCGATGGGAAGGTAATCGGCGAACTCCATAGCATCTGAGGATACTGACGCCGTGGTTCGACCCGAAATCATTGCAACCCGATTCAGCGTCTGAATCGTGCCGTCCTAACCTGACGACATGACATCACGAATCCCTTCAGCAACCGTGGCGAGGTTGCCTCGATACCTCCGCTGTCTGTCCGACATGGCTGAGACCGCATCGGGCTGCTCCTCCGAAGAGTTGGCCGGGGTGGCCGGCGTCAACGCTGCTCAGGTTCGTAAAGACCTCTCGTATCTCGGGAGCCATGGCACACGGGGGGTCGGATATGACATTGATGAACTGCGTGTCCAAATCCGCAAGGCTCTGGGAATGCTCAACGATCATCCCGTCGTGATCATCGGTGCCGGAAACCTCGGAACCGCGCTTGCAAACTACGGCGGATTCGAGAACTGGGGTTTCGAGATCGAAGCGATCGTGGATGTGGACGAGGACAAGATCGGGATGCGGGTCGATGGGCTCGTCATTGAGTCTCTGCACCGTCTGCCCCAGATCGTCAAGGCAAAGTCGATCAAGATCGGGATCATCGCCACTCCCCCTGCCGCTGCCCAAAGCGCCGCGGACCGCCTCGTCGAAGCCGGTGTCAAATCGATTCTCAACCTGGCCCCCACGACACTCAAGACCCACGAAGATGTCTCGGTCCGCAGAGTCGACCTGTCAACCGAACTCGGAATCCTGGCGTATCACTTGAATCGTCCGTGAGCTTCCGCTCACGAACGATTCAGCTTTCAGCTTTCGGCTTTCAGCTTTCAGCTTCGGAACCCTTCCCTCCGCTTTCGTCGCGTGATAGTCATGTCGTCATGCAAGATTTTCGGAACCTCCAAGTCTGGAACAAGGCAATGACGCTCGCTCGCAACTGCTACTTGGCTACCGACACCTTTCCGAAGCACGAGCGGTTCGGATTGGTACTCCAGATGAGAAAATCAGCGGTCTCGGTACCAAGCAATATCGCGGAAGGCTGTGGGCGAGGATCCGATAGGGACTTCACCAGATTTCTACGAATCGCCTACGGCTCGGCATGTGAAGTCGAAACTCAGGCGCGCATCGCGGTAGAGGTACAGGTGGGTGACGTGGCTCGGCTGCAAACCGTGATCTCCGATGCCCAGGAAACTCGTCGCATGATCAGCGGCCTCATCGCGCGAACATCGCGAGGCTGAAAGCAGAAAGCTGTAGGCCGGAGTGAATCGCCTTCGGCGATTCACTCCTCCACATCTGCCTCGTAGCGGGTGAGGGCGACTGAGCACATCAGGAAGAGAACGAAGGAAGCGAGTGTCATCGCTATCGCTGGGAGACGCATCTGGAGGGCGCTGAGCCCTTCGAGGTTGGCTGGCCGGATACCCCTTGGTGCGTACACGGTGAACAGGACTCCATTGACCGTGAGCCAACCAAACGTGGCGGCTCCGGTGAGCAAGAAGGCAAGGCGCTTTCCCACATCGGTCCACAAGACCAGCCACCCGGCTCCGATGAAGACGATGACGGACCCGACTGCGATCGCGATCCCGCGAGCTGCGATCGACAGATCGCTGTGCTGCCCCGTCTCTTCATCGAATTGATCAAACACAATTCCGACCAGATTGATCGTGAAGTCGCGAATGAACGGAACCATTGCAAGCAGCGAAAGCACGAAGGCGATCAGACCGAACGTCTCGAGCTTCGAGAGCCCGGACTCGTCCCTGCGGACCACGTCAATGAAGTTGCGCTTGAGGCGTGACATCACAGTGTCCTCTCATACATGGCAATCAGCTCGATCTGGGTCAACGAGAGGATCTCGCCGAATGCCGGCATTCGGCCTGATCCGAGCCCGTTGATTCCGTACTTCTTCGAGTCCTCGGAGCCGTCGATGATGAAGTCGATGTGGTCTTGGATGTCTGGGAACTGGATCACTGCGCGGTTGTCGAGAAGCGAAGGACCCCACGCTCCCGATCCGGCGCCCTGTTCGAAGGCGGAGCCGGCGGAGTATCCACCGGTGTGGCAACGGGCGCAGTAGGCGTTGAACAGCCCGGCTGCCTGCATCGCCTCTTCGACGGTGACCTCCATCTCAGCTGCCTTTGCGTCGTAGTCGACGTTCCAGAGTTGAGTCCCGGCCGCCGCGTTCAGGAAATCGAGTCCCGACACCAGGTCGGCAAGGAAGACATCCTCGCGTTCGGCCGTGACACCGAGCAAGAGCACCTCGGTTTCGACTGCGTTGAGAAGTTCTCTCGCAGCCT
>QQUL01000025.1 GCA_008501565.1 Armatimonadota bacterium | reverse complement strand
GAGGTTGGTTCCGGCGGTGAAGGATCCGTACGCTCGGTACGCCTTGAGATATGTTTCCTGAACGACATCCTCGGCGTCGGCAGGGTTGCGAGTCATCCGCAGCGCGGCGGAATAGAGCTGCGGTGCGAACTCCATAGCATCCGTCTCGAACGACGCTTGATCAGCCATGGGGGAAAAGTACTCCGACTCCCGTGGAAGCACCAGATCAATGCCCTGCGACACCTGCGGTGTAGCCGCTATTCAGGTGTCGAGGTGAACTCGAAGATCTTCTTCGAGCCGTCGAAGTGCTTGACCTTCACGCTGAACCCGACATGATCGGGCGCCTCGGGGAAGAACACCTTGACGCTCCATTCGCCGTTCTCGTGGACCTCAGCTGATCCACTGCCGAATTCACTCAAGACGTTGACCACGGTTCCCGGCTTCCCGGTTCCGTAGTAGACATCGTATGGGGGCGTTTCGGAACAGGTGCCGTAGGTGTTGTGCGCCGTGAACTCCCACGACGGGGCCTTCGTCGTCGTGGTGGTGGCTGGAGGTTTGGTCGTGGTGGTCGTCGGAGGTTCGTCCCTGAACACGGTCACCGACGCGCTTCCGATGTTGCCTTCACCATCGTGCGCCTTAAACACGATCAGGTTCTCGCCCATGGCGAGCGGAATCCCGACGCTCCATTGGCCGTCGGTGACGTCAATGTGTTCGATTCCTGCCGTCGAAACGGTTGCACCTGCCTCGACAACACCAGCGACCACAACCGATTTCTCGGCTGTGTGCGAGCCAGTCTCGGGCGTCAGAATCGCGATGGTCGGTGCCGCCTGCGCTCGGGGTGGCAGCTTCGATCCCGTAACCGGCGGGACAACGGGAACGGCACCGTCTGGCACCGTCGATGGAACTGTTGGATCGACGGGGTTTTCAACGACCGTCGTTGGAATCGCGACGGTTGTCGGCGTGACATCTGCCACCTCGTTCGTCGGAGTTGGTACAACCAGGAGGGCGAAGACCGCCACAATCGCTGCTGCTGCCCCGGCGAGGGCATAGGCGAGGGATCGACGGAGTACGACCTGGTTCGAAGCTCGCCGAATACCTCCGACACGAACCGGTACGAAGGCGACGCTTTCGTGGATCGCAGTGGCCGAACGGCGTGCGAGCGCATCAAGGGTTGTCATAGCTCACCCCCTGGCATGTCGAGGCGTTCCGCCAGGGCTTGGCGACCCTTGTGGAGGTGCACCTTGACCGTCGAGGGACTGCAGTCGAGGATGTCGGCAATATCGGCAACTGCGAGGTCCTCGAGATAGTGGAGCGCAACTGCCTGGGCCTGTCGCTTGGGGAGTTTGCGAACCTGCGCCCAGAAATGGTCAGCCTCGCTGGGAAGCTCGCCGAGCGAGACATGGTCCGATCGGAATCCTGCCAGCCGGGTCATCGCCTTGATCTCGCTTGCTCTACGTCGGAACCTTGACACGGACAGGTTCGAAACGACCCGCCGAACCCATGCCTCAGGCTTGTCGTACGAACCGATTCGGTCCCATTTCTGATGGGCCGCAATGAATGCTTCCTGGGCGATATCTTCGGCACCGGATCGACTCCCGGACAATGCGTAGGCAAGACCGACAACCGACCGAAACTCCCGTGCATAGAACCGATCAAACGGTTCGACGGCGCGGATGACGGGGACGAAAGGGGTCTCCTCCCCCCCGTCATCTGGTGCCTGCGAGGGCACACGATGTTTCGGCCGTACGGTCATCTATTACCTGTTACTCGCACAACGGTCGTCGCGGGTTTACCCGACGCGCCAGAATCCGTCGCTTCCTGTCAATGTCAACGGGATATTCATCGGCAGCCGGTATGGGTCGTTGAACCCAATTCTCCTCCCGGATAAACCTCAACCACTGCCGAGGCGTGTAACTGGTGGGCACGCCGCGAGGCATCGGAAGGCATCGCACTCGCAATCGAGAGGATGTAACAATGAAGGGCAAACCATTTGCAGCCGCGATCGTGGCGTTTCTACTCGTGTTCCTCGGAGGGGCTGCCATCGCTGGTGTGAATGGCGCCTTCGTTCAAGAAGTCTCGGCGCCCGCGACCGGTGGGAACGATGAGGTTGAGAAGTCAACAACTTCGACGACAAAAGCTCCCGACACGGAAAAGCTCCGCCACGACCTTCCAACCGACAAAAAGGATGCCGAAAAGGAACCGGTCGACAAGAAAAAAACCGATTCCACCCCACCGCTCCTGACCATTACGAGTCCGACGAACGGCAGCCATGTTGACACCGATGTCATTGTCATCTCTGGCGGCGTCGAACCCGGCGCGAAGGTGCTCCTCGGCGACAGAAAGGCCCTCGTCGAAGGTGACAGCTGGAAGATCGAGGTTGAGCTTGAAAAAGGCAAGAACCTCTTCCGTTTCAAGGCATTTGACGAGGCAGGGAATCACTCGTCCCGCGGTGTCATCGTCTTCTACGACCAGCCGGAAGAAAAAGAGGATGAGGATGCCGATACGACACCCCCTCGCTTCTCAATCACGTCACCTGCCGATGGCAGCGAAACCCATGACAAGGTCATCCGGGTCAAGGGTGCCGTCGAGCCGGGCGCCAAGGTCTACCACGGCGATCGCAAGGCCCATGTCGACGGCGACAACTGGAAGATCGACGTCGAACTCAAGAAGGGCAAGAACGTTCTGACCTTCAAGGCCAAGGACCGTGCAGGCAACAGGACCACCCGGTCGATCACCGTGTGGTATGTCGGCGACGGCGATACGACGCCCCCGCATTTCACGATCACGTCGCCTGACGACGGATCTGAAACCGACGACAGGGTGATCCTGGTCAAGGGCGGCGTCGAGCCTGGTGCCAAGGTGTACTACGGCGATCGCAAGGCCCATGTCGACGGCGACAACTGGAAGATCGAGGTCGAACTCAAGAAGGGCGAAAACGTTCTGACCTTCAAGGCATACGACGAGGCCGGCAACAAGACGAAGCGCAGCGTGACGGTCTGGTATCTCGGAGACGACGATCACACCTATGAGTTCTGGGCAGCCCAGAAGTACGGTTCATGTGGAGAAGAGATCCCGTACGACATCTTCTACGGCGAAGGCAAGCCGGGCAGTGTCGTCGAAGTCGGTTCTGACTACGGCTCGGGCAGGGTCGAGGTCGGCGAGAGTGGCCATTGGGAGATCAAGGTCACGTTCGAGGGATCTCCCGTCGGTGAGACGTTCAACGTCACCGTTGATGCGTCAACCGGGGAGAGCAAGAAGTTCACGTTCACCAACACCGGTGGCGAGCACTAGCCCGAAAGCCCACGACACAAACCAACTCACCGTTGCAAGTCGCCTCCGGAGAGCCACACCCCCAGGGTGTGGCTCTCCGGCGTTCGGGACCCGGACCGGGTGGCGGGGCTATGATTGTTTACTGATGGTCTACACAATCATGACTGCGTACAACGAGGAGGCGGCATTGGCGACCTTGCTACCTCTCGTGCCGCGTAGGGTGGACGGTCATGACATGAAGATCATCGTGGTCGACGACGGGTCGACCGATGCGACCGCAGCGGTGGCTGCATCGCATGGTTGCTCAGTTGTGCGATCCGAGACGAATCAGGGAAAGGGGGCGTCCCTCCGACTCGGCATCGCACAGCTGCGTGACCGCACCTTCGACGGCGTGATCTTCATGGACGCCGATGGTCAACATGACCCGGCTCACATTCCACAACTCATCAAGCCGATCCTCGACGACACCGCAGACATGGTTGTTGGCTCGAGATACATCGCATCGGGCGCCAGGGGGAAGACTCCATGGAACCGCTACCTGGTGCGAAGCGTGACGGTCGTGGTGCTGAATCGAATCCTGGGCACGGACATCACGGATCCGTATTCGGGCTATCGAGTGATGAACCCTTCAATGCTTGCCTGCCTGGAACTGACCGGTGATCGGTATGAGAGTGAGCTCGAAATGCTCTTCTGCGCCACCCGGGCCGATATGCGTGTCGTCGAACGTCCGATCCGAAAGATCTACAACGGGGCAACCTCGAAGATGAGCGCTCGAAGGGGCCGGATCCTGGGACGGGTTGAAGTAGTGTGGGGGTATGCAAAGACCATCGTGCGAGGCGTCCTTCGGACCCAAGCCACCGACACATCACCCGATCTGGAACTCATCGCTTCGTGATGGGGTCTGATAGCTCGGTCCATGTCGAGCGGTTGCTCAGCGAGTTCAACGCATTGGTGCAGTCCGACTCCTTGGCCGGTTCGGCCAGCGAGTTCCTCAACGAAGCCAACGGCCTGGTAGCCGCCATCCACGACAGCGGGGTTGTGCCTGTTCCGCCGGACCCCTTCAAGGGTGCGCGGGCCCCAGAACCCGAGCCTGATCCCGACCTCTTCTACACAATGTTCTGGCGCATGTTCGATCGGACACCAGCATCGATGGTCCAGTCGTTTGCGATTCCGGTGCGTCAGATGCTTGCGAAGAAGATCTTTCGTCATTGCGGGAAGGACGTGACCTTCCACCACAACATCTTGTTTTCGAAGGGTTCGAACATCTCGGTGGGTGACAACTCGCTCATCAACCGATACGTCATGCTTGACGATCGTGCCGAGATATCCATCGGATCGTTCGTCATGGTCGCCGCGGGAGCCACGATCGAGACCCACACACACCCGTTCGATGACTTCAGTGTCCCGATCGCTCAGTCTGGACGAGGTGGTGTTCCCGTCCGCATCGGTGACAACTGTGTGATCGGCTACAACGCCGTACTCATGGCCGGGGTCACGATCGGTTACCGATGCATAGTGGGAGCCAACTCGGTGGTCACCAAAGACATCCCCGACTACACCGTCGTGGGCGGCGTTCCCGCCAAAAAAATCGGCGAATACCGCCCTGACTCCGACGACCGATGACCGATCTCAGACATCGGACGGAATCTAGATGTACTCAGCCATCAGGTTGGTGACACTCTGGTGATGGGTGGTTGTGTACAGCTAGCGGGCGTAGCCGCGCCGAAAGACGGCCTGATCCTAGATCTGGTTGAGGCTCTCTAGCTGGTTCACAAGTGTTGCCCTTTCGGGATCCCAACCGAAGAGCTCGAAGACTTCGAGAGCTGCGTCAACTGCAATCCCGTTCGGATCAGCGAGAAGCTGATCACTCGACAGGTGTCGCTCAAGATCTATGCGGTCAACGGTTGCAGTGGGAGGCACCATGAATCCGGTCCGCCGAGGGTCGTCTACCCACAACGACCGGCCTGCTGTTCTGCGCAGCCCAACGTTGATAGTCGACGACGCCCCGCCAAGCGGACCCGAAGTGAGGTTGCGAGCGAAGTGGAAGATCTCGGTTAGGCGGAACAGCGTCTCGCCCACGCCAAGGTGAGGCGTGGTCAGGAAGTCAGGCGGTAGACGCCACCCGGCAGGGATGTCCTCAAACCAGTCGCTTGGAATGCTGGTTCGGCTGGCGAACTGGCCGCTCTTGTAGAGGCGCCAGTCCTCGAGGTATTCACGCCACCG
>QQUL01000051.1 GCA_008501565.1 Armatimonadota bacterium | reverse complement strand
TTCCACTACCTGACTACGAGATGCAAGGACTTGGGGAGAAGGCCCCCTGCAAGAGCGAGGGGCCTTCTCCCCAAGTCCGGACGGCACGATGCCGTGCTCGGCGAACTACACCTGCTTTAGGAGAACCAGCTTCTTCTGTATGGCTCCCCAGGTGTCGGGAGTTGCGAGCAGTCTTGACTGTTCGAATCAGATGCTTCTGGGCTCCAGCTGCGACTCGAACCTCAGACCCATGATTGTGACGCATGCCAGCCCTTTTCTCATATGAGATTAAGTCGCGCCCACTCATCCACCAAATGGATGCACTGTTTGTCGATATCCCGTCTTGATTCGACCAATGTTACGGCCCGGTCTCGATCCAAGTTATCGAGCAAGCGTATCACTGACGGCTTCACGGATAACAACCAACTCGTTAGGAAGTCCGCATCATCTTCCATAACAAGTCGCGGGATTTGCTCAAGAACTGCAGCCTCCGAAGGCCCATCTAGAGACAGCATGCCTCCGATGAAGAGCGCCAGACTATCCAGTTCACTAGAGTCCTTATTCAGACCTTTAAGCCAAAGCGACTCGCCTCCATCTCTCACACAATCAAGAATCTCATCACATAGAGTCTTTGCAAGAAGACCCATCGATTGCGGAGAAATCAGCTCAAGTTCTCGCTCGACCACCAAGAATGCATCTTCAACACTACCAAGACTTGGGAAAAAGGACTTCTTCGTGACTCGTGTTGAAAGCTCTTTGGCGGCCACAGCTCCCATTAGGCCAGGTTGAGAAAGGACAATGTCCACAACGGAAGCGATCGCGTCACGCGCCTCCTCCGAGCTCGAAATGTGGCCAGAAGGGTGAGCACAGAGGTTTCTTACATCGAGCAACGTTCGCAGTTTTTTCTGCTGGGATGGCGAAATCATCCCCACACCCTTTCCAGCCGCCTCGATGAGCGCCCTCTCATACGGTTTCTGCTGCTCGAAAAGCTCTCCGATCAACTTGGTCGCCTGGATGATACTCTGCGTGGGAGCACCGCTCGCACTAAGCTTTTCTAGCTTTCGCCGGAGGTCATCGAAACCAGCCCCAACCGCCATTACCACGGCAGCCCGATACGCACCAGCATAGTAGCTACGAACAGCCTCGGTCATGAACTCCCTCGAGGAGGCGTCGACTACGCTTAGGAGTAATTCTTCAAGGTCGCGTATCATGAGCCATGCTCTTCCGTTGTCGACTTTCTAGTTGAGACCCAAAGCCTTGAATGCCGCTTGTCGCAGCTCGCCGTAGAACACCGGATCGACGTGCTCGAGAACGTCTGGGCTCACCTCGAGGAATTGGCGCTTATTCTCTATTGGAATTAGGGCTCGCTTAGCGCCGTTGTCCATGGCGACCTGGAGGGGCTCGGTGAGGGATCGGACGGGCTTCACGTTGCCCTGGACGCTCATGTCGCCGAGGACGAGCAGGCCGGGCTGCGGCGGGGCCTTGCGGAGCACCGAGTAGGCGGCGACGAAGAAGGCCACGCCGAGTTCGGCCTCGACCTTGTTGCCGAGGAGGTCAATCACCTCGACGTGGAAGTCGGAGGTGTCGACCTCGCGGGCGACGCCGAAGGCACCCTTGTTGGCGAGCAGGTAGCTGAAGGCGCGGTTTATGGACTCCTTCATGGCGCCCGAGATACCACCCGCGGGCTTGAGCTTGCCGCCGCCAGACGAGGTGGTGATCTCCAGACGGTACATGCCGACGGTGCCGTCGCCGCTCACCGAGGCGCTGTAGATGGTTCCAGGAGCCAGGGGATCGGGCGAGATGAGGTCCTTGCCGCCCTGCTCGGGCACGCCGACGAACAGCTCCTCTCCTGTCTCGCTGACCTGGTAGCTGAACGAGGTCTGGTAGTACTCGAAGGAGCCCATTTTCTTGAGCTGCTCCTTGACGCGCCGGCGACCTTCGAGCGCAAGCGCCAGGAGCTCCTCCATGTCCTCTCGGGAGACCTGTCCGTGCGGATGCAGGATCTTTACTAGGCCCGAGACGGTGCGCCGGACGGCCTTGCGGTCGCGGGCGTTGAGATGGGTGCCCAGCCCGAAGTGGTGGTCGATGATCTCGGTGTAGTTGTGCTTGCGTAGGTCGCGGAGGGCCTCGGCGAGGTAGTCGACGACGAAGCCGTAGTGGTCCGTGAAGTGCTCGTTGTGCATCTTCGGCACCTCCCAGCCTGGGAGGTAGAAGTGCAGCCGGTCGATGAACGCCATGTCGTCCCGGATGACGTCCGGCATGGGCGCGAAGAGGTGTCCGGTCTGCACCATGACGTCGACGGGCTGCTGCGTGTTGCCGAACATGGCGATGCTTGCGTAGCCGGCCATCGCCTCTTGCCCGCGCTGGAACTGCCCGGATTCGCAGTAGGTCTTCATCATGGTGATGACTTCCTTCGGCATCTTCTGGAGGTCGGCGACCTCGTCGAAGCCGATGGCATCCCAGATTTGGACCATGCCCTTGTAGCGCCCCTGCTGCTGGCCGAAGAGGTTTGCGACCGTCGTGGGGCCCGTGAGCAGCGCCGAGTACGGCGAAAGCTCCTGGACCGCGTAGCTCTTGCCAGTCCCGCGGGGGCCGAGCTCGACGAGGTTGTAGTTGCGCTCGCAGAGCGGAATGAGCCGGGTCAGAAACAGGAACTTGAGCCGCCGCTCCATGGCTGCGGGCTCGTAGCCCATACTCCGCAGCATCAGGTCGAGCCATTCGTCGCTGGTGAATTCGGCGCGTAGCTTGCGGTACTCTTCGAGGTCGAAGGTCGCGAGCTGTATCGGGGTGAGCTTGTCGATCCAGAACGGGTACTTGCCCTTCGTCTCCTCGTCGTACTCGAAGCGCATATCAACTTGCGCCCAGATGCCACCGGTGAGCAGTCGGTCGAAGTCGCGGACGTAGTGGTCGGGGACGTGGACGTGTTTATGGCCAAAGTTGGTGACCTCGGCCCAGTACTGCGAATCGACGAGGCGGACCTTCACCTTGTCTATGAACGTGTGCTTGCCGGCCTCCTTCACCTTGCTCTGCGCCTTGGTGCTCTCGTCCGGCCGGATGTAGTTGTCGGCCAGCGTGTCGTTGACGACCTGCAGGCCCATCTGGATGGCCATCTCGTCGCTCGACGCGCAGTACTTGCCAAGCAGGTACTCGAGCACGAACACCGGCACGTTGGCGCCGACCTTGACTTTCCGGACCAGGTCTTTGCGCACCACCTTGCCTGCGAAGACGCGGTTGACCTTGTCGTCTAGAACATCTCTTGTCGGTACCTGCTCGTTGCTCATAGTCAGATCCCCAGCTTGACAGGTAGCTCGTCAGATTTGTCCAAGACCGCGTCGGTCGCCGGGTCCAGGACCATGACGCGTATCGAGGTGCAATCATCGCGTGTGAGCATCATGCCCACGCTGGCTTCGGAGTTCGGGCTGACGTGGAGGATGCCACTCGAGCGGTCCAGATCACCGCCGATGGCCATCCCCGCCTGGCCCACTTGCTCATTCCCCGAGACGATCACCACCCGCAGCGCTACCGGCTCGGTAGTGAAGAGGTCGCCAACCACCAGAACCCGTACGCCGAAGGTACGGTTGGTGATCTTGTCGGACAGCCCGTGTAGCTGAGCGACCTTGCCCGTCGGCGTCTTCGAGTCCTTGAGCGGGATTCGCAGGCTCACCACCGGGATGACGAGTTCCTGCAGGCTCACGCTGCCATGGTGGAAGCTCAGCCCACCGCCCGACTTGAAGACGCCGAGCCCCGTCGGAAAGACGAAGTCGAGATTGGTGTCGTAGCCGAGCTCGGCGCCCGAGACACGGACCGTGCCCAGCGGCGTGGTGCCGCCATGCCCAATCCAGCACCGGCGGTGGATGTCAACCGTGTCGCCGCCCGGGTTGTCGGTCTTCATGTCGTCGTCTTTGCGAATCGAGAACTGGTGGCCGTGGTCTGCAGTGACCACAAAGTTCTCGATGCCGGCCGACGCGAGCTTGCGGATAGCCCGGGCGACGTTGCCGATGACGCCCTCCATGGCCGCACGGGCGGTCAGCTCGTCGACGTTCTCGCCCAGCGCATCGATCTCCTGGGAGCGCACGACCACCAGTGAGGCATCCCCGATCGACCTGCTCAACTTGGAAGGCGAGCTGCCGAGTACCTTGCCGAGAGCGATGTCGGTGACATCCGGGACCTTCGCCTTGAGGAACTTAAGGCGCTCGCTCAGGCCGGACATCTCCGTGCCCTCGATGCTTGCGGCGAGCTTGCCCTTGCGCTCCACGACCGAGAAGCTCGCGGACGCGCCGGGAAGCAGGGCTGCCATGCCGACCGGCGTAATCGTCGGCAACGCCGCGATGGCGGGGCAAATGGTGAGGTCCTTGGTGCCTTCGAGCTGCCGGGCGAGCTCGACGGCCATCTCGAAGCGCATGGCGTCGACAAAGAAGTAAGCTACCCGGCCACCCATGGTCTGGACGACTTCTGGGTAGACCCGCGTCTGGTGCAGCGCCCCGGGAACGGTCCAAGCGGCTTCCTCGAGTACTTTGGCGAAGCCGTCAGCCATCTTCTTGAGAAGCTCCTCGTGCTCACGCCGAACGACGGCGAGGCCCTTCTCGGTCTCGGGCTCCTCGTCCATCCTGGCGACCCAGGTTTCGAGCCGACGCTGAAGCTCGTCGACGCGGAACCAGCCATCTTCGGTCGAGTACGCCTGGACCCACTTGGCCGGGTTGCCGTCGCCCTTGGATAGCGCGGGGCGGACCTTCTCGATCTCGCGACCGAGTTCGGCCATCAGGCGACAGGCTTCCCACTGCGCCTGCCGGCCCACGTCGCGGTCGACCCAGAAGCTGCGGCGGCGACCATCGAAGATACCGAGCGCCTTCCTGTACTCTCGTGCGCAGATGAGCTCGCCGGCGTAGGCCAACAGCGCCCGCTCCTCGAACCGGAACGTGTCGATGTTGCCGAGATGGCCGGCGTCGATCTTTGCTTTGCCGAGCCCGAGGTCGGCTTCCACCCTGTTGGCTAGGGCGACGTAGCAGTCGAAGTGGCCACGCCGAAGGTTCTCCGCGACATCCCGGAGCCGCTCGACGTGTTCTTTGCTCGGGGGCTCGGGCACCATTGCGACCGACTCCGGCGGATCGAATTCGAAGTCGGAGCGAAACTCCCCGATGAGCACGTAGCGGAGCACCTTGTCTCGGGTTTCGGTGATCGAGGTGCTGTCGCGGACCGGTAGACCGAGGCGCGACTCGATGAGCTTGAAGAGCTCCACCGCGGCGTCCTTCTCCACGATGCTCTCGTCCTTTTCTTCGTCAGCCAGCCACCGGGTGATGAGGGCCTCGCTCTGCGCGCCATCGAAGATGGTGCGGAGCACGGAGGCCGAGGTGCCTTCTTCGCCCTGGTGCAGGAACGAGACGATGTCGTCGTAACCGACGCTTGCCGGCCGTAGCATCTCGTCGATCTGTCCATCGGTGAAGCGCTTGCGCAAGACGTTGAGGGCGAGGCGCTTGAGCTGCGGTTCGTAGGGTATGCCGCTCTTTTCCAGCTCCATCA
>QQUL01000127.1 GCA_008501565.1 Armatimonadota bacterium | reverse complement strand
GCGTCCACGTCTCTGCTTGGGGAGCGAGGTGTCGGTGTCGACGGTGCACTTGAATCGATCGGTATCGCAGCACGGGTCGACGAGGTGTACATCACGCAGACGATTCATTCCTCAGATGGTCATCCGACTGCTCTGGTCACGACGAGTTGGGTGCAGCCCGGACTCGTGCCGATACACCCTGTCGGCGAAACGACTTCCTACAGCAGCATGTCGGCGGTGCAGGAAGCCATCCACCAAGGATCACTTGCACGTACGATGGACGGAACGAATGCCGAGCTCGTCATCGGAATCGAAGTTGCTGGTGGGTGGTACGGGTCGGTCGGGTTCCTGCGAAAGAACGCATCACGTTCATGGACGAAGCGGGACGGTGCATTCCTTCGGACGATCGCCGACATCCTCGGTGCCTACTACGAACGGTCGGAAAGCAGAATCCGGCTTGAATCGCTGCTGACTTCCAAGGATCAATTGATCGCGTCGGTCAGCCACGAGTTGCGCACGCCGTTGACTGCCGTGGTGGGCTTGGCCGAGGAGCTTCGTGAGAACGAGGTTGGGATCGACAGTGCCGAGCGTGACCAGCTCATCGGAGTGATCGCTACTGAGAGCCGTGAGATGGCCGACCTGGTCGAAGATCTGCTGATTGCGGCTCGATCGGGGGACGGATCCGTTGCCGTGTTTCCTCAGCGCACTGACCTGTCGCTCCTCGCAGCGAACGTCGCTTTGTCACTCGCGGTACCTGAGGACGTGGATCTTGTCGTCGACGACACCTCCTCGGCGGCGTTCGCCGATCCGATTCGCGTCCGGCAAGTCATCAGGAATCTGCTCACGAACGCGATGCGTTACGGCGGGAAACAGGTTCGGGTGACGTTCGGAGCCGAAGGCGGGATGACATATCTGGATGTGTCAGACGACGGACCAGGAATTCCGGAACACGATCTCGAAACGATCTTCGAACCATATGAGCGGTCAGCATCATCGGACATGATTCCCGGATCCGTGGGGCTTGGACTCACGCTGTCGAAACGTCTCGCCGAGCTGATGGGAGGAGCGCTCACCTATGTGCCATCCGGCGGCTGCACGTTCCGCCTGGCGGTTCCGAGCGCCGAAACCCCTGAAATGACGGCAGTGGCTTCCTCGGGGGTCAGGCCGACGCGTTGAGTTCGGCGATCGTACGGGCGGTGGCAATGTCGCCGGTTCCCACGATCATCGTTGTCACGCCAGCCTCCTGCCACGCCTCGAGGCGGTCCTTGATCTGGTGACGGGACCCAACCAAACACACCTCGTCGACAAGGGCGTCCGGCACCGCCATCGTTGCCTCCATCTTCTTTCCGTCGAGGTACAAGTCCTGGATCGTCTCGGCCGCTTCGCCGTACCCATATCGATGGGCAAGATCATTGTAGAAGTTGCGTCCCCTGGCCCCCATCCCACCGATGTAGAGGGCCAGCGCCGGCTTCATCTGCAACCGACCAGCCTCCAGGTCGTCAGTCACGAGGGCCGACACCGTCGGTGCGATCTCGAAACGGTGCTCCTTGTCGGGATCGCCAGCGGCGGCGAAACCGGTTGTCAGCCGTGGCAGGTACACGTCGGCGACCCGCTCGGGGGAAAAGAACACTGGCAGCCAGCCGTCCGCGATCTCTGCCGTCAGCTCGACGTTCCTGGGACCAATTGCGGCGATGAACACCGGCAGATTCGGGTTCTTTGGCTTGGACATGATCTTGATCGGTTTCCCGAGTCCCGACGATCCCTCCCCGGTATACGGGAGCTGGTAGAACTCGCCGTCGTAGGTGACCGGATCCGTACGAGCAAGCATCTTGCGGATGATTTCGACGTATTCCCGCGTGACGCCGAGTGGCTTGCCATATGGACGGCCGTGCCATCCCTCAACCACCTGGGGCCCGGAAACGCCGAGACCGAGGAGGAACCGCCCATTGGAGAGATGATCGATCGTCATCGCGGTCATCGCGGTCATCGCAGGAGTCCGTCCCGGTATCTGGAGAACCGCGGTTCCGAGTTTGATGCGTTCCGTTCGCGCAGCGATGTAGGCGAGAGGGGTCGCCGCATCCGATCCGTATGCCTCAGCCGTCCACACACTGTCGTAGCCGAGTGATTCGGCGTGCTCGATCAGCGCGAAGTTGTCGGCGATGGCCGTTCCGAAGAGTCCAAGATTGAGTCCGAGTTTCATGGGGTAGGAGCTTACAGCTCACAGCTTTCGGCTTACAGCCAGGCACCCTGCAGTCTGATCGGCGAGACGGGCCTCGGCTTTCAGCGTTCAGCTTTCAGCTTTCAGCTCGACGGTGCGGAGTCTGATCGGCGAGACGAGACCGATCCTGCTCATCTCCTCGATCGCCTGTCGTTCGTCATCGGCCAGATCGAGAATCCCATGATCTCCAACCAGCGCGGTGACGATGCAGTCGTCGCACGTTCTCGTGTGGCGCATGTCGCATGTTTCGCAATCAATGATCATCCGCACCTCCTGTCGTGACGACACGCTATCGAGTGGGTATGACAGTTTCCTCGAGATACCACGAATCGGGCTCTGCTGGATTCCCGTAGTCTCTCAAGCATGGTCACGCTTGCCGAGTTGCAGTCCGTCGTCGCTGATGAAGTCCGTCTCGGTATCACCGACTGTGCACCGTTTCCCGATGTTGCACAGATGATCCGAAAGCGGGTCACGCAGGAGCTTCACGGTGGACTCGGCTTCACCTACTCCGCACCGGATAGGGCGACCGATCCGCGAGCGTCGTTCCCGTGGGCGCAGTCAATCGTCGTTGCAGCCGTCCCGTACCTTGCCGATGGCGATGGCGATGGCGACGGCGATGGCGACGGTGCGGAGATGCACAGGTCGGTTGCGCGTTTTGCGGACGGGGACCGCTATGTGCGGGTGAGGGCGACTCTGGCTCTCCTGGAACGGATCCTCGTTGACCGAGGACACCGCGTCGAGCAGGTGTTCGATGATGATCGTCTTGTTGATCGCGCGGTTGCGGTCAGAGCCGGTGTTGCCTGGAACGGAAAGAGCACGATGGTTCTTACCCCGGGTCATGGACCGTGGTTCCTCATCGGATCGGTGGTCACCGACGCTGTCATGGAATCGGGCGAACCGATGGTGCGTTCATGCGGAAGCTGCACTGCGTGTATACCAGCCTGCCCAACCGGAGCAATCATTGCACCGGGCGTACTTGACGCATCGAGATGCCTCAGTGCCATCTTGCAACGGCCGGGAAGTATCCCCATCCAACTCAGACGAGCGGTAGGGACCCGGGTGTACGGCTGTGATGATTGTCTGGTTGCTTGTCCTCCGGGAGATCCCGCTCTTGCACGGGTATCCACCGGAGGTGGTCAACTTGATCCAGCGTCGGTTCTCACCATGTCCGACGACGAACTCGAAGACATCGCCAATCACTGGTACGTACCGAAGCGGAACATGCGGTTCGTGCGGAGGAATGCGCTCATTGCAGTTGGGAACAGGGGGTTGGAGCGAGACATCGCATTGCTGTGCGGCTACCTTGGGCACCCCGATCCACTGCTTCGCGCACATGCAGCCTGGGCGCTTGGCCAGCACAAGCGGGAGCATTCCCGTGCTGCCCTGGTGACACTGCTCGTCGAAGAGCACGACCCTGATGTTCGCAGGGAAGCCGATGCCGCCCTTGCCCTTGAGGGTCTCAACGAAGCGACGCCGTGAGTTTGCCCAGAGCGCGGCGAAACCTTGTCTACGCTGGTGCTGGCAGCAATCCGCCGAAGCAACCAAGGACCGCAACCAATGAATAGCGCAACACGGTGACTGCTTTCTACGGGATCATTCTCCTGATCGGCGTTTCGCTGATGCTTGCGTGGCTCGTTCTCACGGCGATTGCCTCGAGTGTGGAGGGCTGGGGACGAGTCGATCCCGAACGTCGGTGGGGTGTCAGAGGTCGGTGCACGGTGGCTGGACTCCTCGGTTTCGGCATGGCCGGGATCTCCGTGTTGTACACGACGGCTCCTGAGGCTTTGAGCATTGCCGCGGCAGTCGTAGGCGGTCTCGCTTTGATCGCGGTTGCGCGATGGGTTGTTCCGCCGACGGAACAATGACCTTCCACGTTGTCGCAGATGTTCACGGGGCTCATGACGCCCTTGCGCGGGTTGCGCCAGAGGGTTCGACGATTCTGGTCCTCGGCGATCTGGTGAACCTTGTTGACTACCGAACCAACGAAGGGATTGTTCCCGACGTCGTCGGCGCAGACGTGGTTAAGGAGCTTATTGCGCTTCGAGCCGCCGGGATGTTCGACGCAGCATCCGAGCTGTGGACCAAGAGCACGGCTCGGCGAGGCAACGAGATTCGGGACGAGGTCGCGGCGCGCATGCAGGCGGAATACGATGATGTTGCGAACGCACTTGCGCGCTACAAGGCATACGTCACGTTCGGCAACGTCGACCGGATCTCGATGCTGACAGATTCCCTTCCCCCAACCGCAACCTTCATAGACACCGGCATCGTCGAGATCGACGGATATGTCGTTGGTTTTGCCGGCGGTGGCGTCCCGAACATCGGTTCGCAGGGCGAGGTTTCTGATGAGGAAATGGCAGAGAAACTTGCCACCCTCGGTCCCGTTGAAATCCTGTGCACACATGTGCCCCCCGCCGTCGATGTGCTGTCGCACGACGTCGTTGGGGGAAGACCCAAAGCTTCACAGCCGATCTTGGACTACATCAACGAATACCAGCCAGCAATGCACTTCTTTGGAGATGTGCATCAGCCGACAGCACTCACGTGGAGGGTCGGATCCACCGTGTGTCGAAATGTCGGCTACTTCAGAGCAACGGGTCGCGGTGTCACGTTTCCCTGAAGTCGACCTTGACGCACTTGCGCGTGGCTATGCATACCGCCCGATCTCCGCTGCAGCGACGCGACGCGCTGCGAGAGCTGCACAGGTCTCGCTCGATCCTCTCCTCGACATCGGCGGGGGTACGGGGGCTCACGCAGCGGTGTGGGCGGCGGCGGGTCGGCGTGCCGTTGTGATTGATGCTTCGCGTGAGATGGCCATTCGAGCGAACACCAACCCACATCTCGGCGTCGTGCTCGGGGACGCCCAAGCGCTTCCGTTTGTGAATGATTCGTTTGGGCTCGCCTATTTTCACATGTCTGTGCACTACGGCGATTGGCGCAGGACACTTCCCGAGGCAGTGAGGTGCGTCAGACCTGGTGGTCGAATCGAGATCTGGACCTTCGCTCCGTCTGAAATGGGGAGAACTTCTCTTGGGCGTTGGTTTCCGACGGTTGTCGGAGTCGACCGTGTGCGTTTCCCCGATCCAAAGCTCCTCGCGGCACTGCTTGGGGAATCATGTCGATCGGTGCGCGTCGCAGCCGAGGTCGAATTGATCGAACGGACCGCCCATTCATGGATCGAAGCCGTCCGAGGGCGATTCGTCAGCACACTTCAACTTGTCCCGGACGATGAGCTTGAATCGGGGATAGCCGCATTCAGGCGTGCATACCCGAACGACGGCGACATCTATCGGTACGAGGCTCGGTACACCTC
>QQUL01000055.1 GCA_008501565.1 Armatimonadota bacterium | reverse complement strand
CTCGCGTCCGACCTCAGGGTTGGCTCCTGCACCGAGACCACGGGTGGCCTCGCGCCCAATGTCGAGTTTGAGGTCGGCATCCGACATCAGCAGTGCTTGTGCATCCGTGTTGATGGCGATGAATTCGACGCCTCCGACACCAAGGTCAATCATGCGGTTCACGGCATTGACGCCGCCGCCGCCGACTCCGACCACTTTGATCACTGCAAGGTACGTGCTTGGTGTCCTGTTCTCCATCACACCGATCCCTCTCTCCGAAGGTGTTGATCAACCTTAGCCATCGGGTTGAGGTATACGACGGCTCTATTCTTCAGGCTCAGGTAGAGGTTGAGGGTTGGTCACGGCCGGGCGCAGCGGGGCGATCAGATTGACCTGTGAACCGGGCTCGAGGCCGCTTTCAATCAGCGAAGCAAACACGATGGCCTTCTCCTCCATGTCGACCGGTCGGCCCAGGATGACCCTGAACCCAAGCAGCGTTGCCACGAGACCTTCGCCCTCGGCGCTCACCACGACCTGGGCCGCCATCTCCCGCGGCAATGCGGCAGAAAAATCGATGGCACCGACGATGAGGGGATTCGTGATGTCATACCCCGGCGATACCGGTCCGGCGTCGATCTCTATTCGAGGTGACTCGGCCAGAGGGTCACCGACCGTCAGGACGGCTCCGTCATCGGCAACCGAAACAAAACGATCTGCGGCCATCACGGACGCATAGGGGGTGTATTCGACGACTGCGATGCTGATCGTCCCCGGCCAGCTCACCACAACTTTTACGTCCTTGACCCACGGATCCAGTGCGATTGCTGACTCGATTGCCGAGGCGTCAACATCAATGGTCGGGGTTCCCTGCCCCATCGCGAGTTCAGAAACGGTGAAAAGCGGATTTGAGAGCTCGGCTCCCGACACATCCACTGCCCGGATCGACAGAACAGGACTCCGAATCAGCCATATCGCACCAACAACGAGGCTCAGCAACACAATGACGATCAGAACGCCTTTGAGTCGACTACGGGCGCGATCCTCACTGACACCCTTTCGACGCTCGGCCAGTTTCGGTTCCATCACGGTCATCAAATGCGGTCCTCATGAAAGGTGCCAAGGAACTTCACCTCAGGCTCGAGGAGGATCCCGGTACGCTCGTGAACGGTTCGCTGAATGTTATGGACAAATGTCCAAATGTCCGTGGCATTCGCATCTGGTTCGGCGACCATGAAGTTCGCATGGATCTCCGAAACACGAACGGGTCCAACCGTGAGACCCTTCAGTCCGAGAGAATCGATGATCTCACCGGCGCTGCGATCTGCGGGATTCTTGAACACGCTTCCGGCGTTGAGCGTTCCACCCGGCTGATGCTCCTTCCGCCACCGGGTGATATCACGAAGCTCGGCCAGCAGGGCCGCAGGATCGCCGGGGGCAGACGAAAACGAGGCCTGAACGACAATCTCGGAGTCGGCGAGGTTCGAAAAGCGATACCCGAGATCCAAGTCTTCCGACGATCGAGTCGTGAGTTCCCCGGTCTCGGAATCAACGACGACAACCGACGCCAGAACGGCGGCTGTGTCAGAACCATGACCACCAGCATTCATCTTGACCGCTCCACCTACAGATCCTGGAATTCCGACGAAGAACCCGAGGCCCGACCGACCTGCCTCGGCTGCGAAACGTGCAAGCCTCGGAAGCGGGAGGCCACCGCCGGCCACGATGGTTCCGTCGGTGCCGATGTCAGCCGACGAGAAGCCGTGACCGAGTCTCAGGACCAACCCGTCGATTCCGTCGTCGGACACAACGACGTTTGACCCCCGACCGAGGATGACGACTTCCATGCCCGGCGGTCTGGCTTCGAGAATCGATCGTAGATCCTCGAGGTCCTTCGGCTCAGCAAACCATCGAGCCTCCCCACCGACCTTGTAGGTCGTGAGCGGACCAAGCAGAACACCGGCACGAACTGCGTTGTGATCGATCCGCAGCGACTCCTGTGTCATGCGTGACCGCCGACGATCGAGACGATGTCGGTGGCGGTTGCATTGATATCACCGGCACCGAGGAGAAGGATGGTGTCCCCCGGTTTGGCAACCGACACCACACGCTCGGCGACATCCGCTACTCGTGGGACGTACGAGGCTCGTCCGCCTGCCGCTTCAACCGCCTCGGCCACGATTCGACCCGAAACGCCGATGATCGGTGGTTCGCCTGCGGCGTATACGTCGGTCACGAACACCCTGTCAGCGAGAGCGAGGGGTCGCCCGAAGAGGGGCGCCAAATCTGCCGTCCTCGTGTAGCGATGCGGCTGGAACACCGCGATGACGGCACCCTCTGTTCCTTCCCGCGCTGCGGCAATGGTGGCACCGACTTCCGTCGGGTGATGTGCGAAGTCGTCAACCACCGTGATGTCCCCGACGCGAGCAGCGATCTCGTAGCGCCGCCTCACCCCCTGGAACTCGGACAGAGCCGCCGCGCCGGCCTCGGCGTCAACACCGAGGGAATCGAGTAGTGCGATCACTCCTGTCGCATTCAGTGCAAGGTGCGCACCGGGCTTGGGAAGCGTCACCACAATCCGGTGATCGGACGACGAAACGGTGAACCGCGAGGATCCCCCCGCATGGGTGAGGTCCGATACAACCCAGTCCGCCCCAGGGTCAAAGCCGTATGTGGTGAGGTCCACTCTCTGGGCGAGTCGACGGATTCCTGGGTCGTCGATGCAACCGATTCGCGGACCCACGACCCTGCCAACCACCTGGCTGAACGCATCTTCGAGCCCTGCAAGCGTTTCGTAGTGATCGAGGTGATCCGCTTCGATGTTCGTCACAAGGATCGAATCAAGAACGAGATGACGAAACGTTCCGAATGCCTCATCGGCCTCGAGGACGAGGCGGGTCGGATCACCGAGATGGGCTCCGGTGTTGAGCCCGATCATGTGACCACCGACCAGAAAGGTGGGATCCAGCCCAACTCCGCGCATGGCGGTCACGATCAGGGCCGTGGAGGTTGTCTTGCCGTGGGTGCCGGCGACGCCCGTTGTCGGAATCTGTGATGTCAAGGCATTCAGGAGCGCTGGTCTTCGCCACACGTCGACACCGGCAAGTCGTGCTGCCGATACCTCCGGATCTGATTCGGGAACGGCGGAGGACACGACGACAAGGTCAACATCGTGCATACGAGATGGGGCGTGCCCGATCCAGGTTTCGACCCCGACGTCATCAAGACCAGCCAGCATCAGACCCGGCTTGAGGTCCGAACCCGACACGGTGTGGCCGCGCTGGCTGAGGAGTTTGGCAAGTCCGGACATGCCGGCACCACCTGCGCCGACAAGATGGATGCGGTTGGGAATTGCTACTTCATCCACCGGCCACCTCCAGTACCCGTTTGGCAACCTCCGTCGCTGCGTGGCGATGTCCCATCCGTCCAGCATTCACGGACATGAGCTCACGACGCGGCTGATCCGCCATGAGAGCGAATGCAGCGTCGACGATGGCGGCTGGGTCGTCTTGATTCATCATGAGCGCCCCGCCACCACTGGCGAGGGCAGCCGCGTTGCGTTGTTGGTAGCCCTTTCCCGCAGGCAGGGGAACCACGATCGCCGGGGTTGCTGTGACCTCGATCTCAGCGACCGTGAGTGCGCCCGATCGGGAAATCACCAGGTCACTCGCCGCATAGAAGTGGACCATGTCGTCTTCGAAGGGAACAACCGTCCAATCATCGACCGAGTCGGCGGCACGCGTTATCTCGTCGCCGTGAGTTGGACCGCACAAGTGGAGGAGATGAAACGAACGATTGGGTGTCCGGGCAATGGTCTCTGCAATCGCGTTGAGTGTCGCTGCACCGAGGCTTCCGCCAACGATCCCGAGCACAGCGGCGTCCGCTTCGATTCCGTACCGGTGCCGGGCAGCACTCGCATCGCGGGATCGGTCGAATCCGTCGAAGGAAGCTCGCAGTGGGTTTCCAACGACGATGCTCCCTTTCAGCTTGTCGCGCGCCTCTTCGGACGCCACCAGCACGAGGTCGGCTCGTCCGGCGATCATCCGGTTCGCCATGCCGGGCACGGCATTTGCTTCGTGCACGACGAGTGGAATGGACCTGCGTCGCGCGGCCTGGGCTGCTGGTCCAGATATGTAGCCACCGAATACCACCATCACGTCGAGACCGAGCATGTCTATGACCGTCTCAATCACCTTGGTCGCCTTCCGCACCTTCAGAGCGAGCCTCAGGTTGTCGGTCGAAACGGACCGCTTGAATCCATGGATGTCGAGCTCGACGAATTGATAGCCAGCGTCGGGGATGGTGGTTGCCTCCATCCGGCTTCCCCCAAAGAACACGACATCGTTCGTATCGATGCCCATCGCGACGAGCGCCTCGGCAACGGCGAGCGCGGGATATACGTGGCCGCCTGATCCGGCGGCAGCGATACCGACTCGCATCAGGCCCTCACCGCCTCCGCGGTTGCGACGCGTGGCGTCCTGGCAATGTTGACCAGGACGCCGATCGCGGCAAGGTTCACCAACATCGCATTCCCACCGCTTGAGATGAACGGAAGGGGCACACCGGTGATGGGAAGTACCGCAACCACCCCACCGATATTGACGAGTGCCTGGAGCGTGAACCATGACACGATCCCGATTGCGAACAGTCGGCCAAACATGTCGGGTGCGCGGTAGGCGATCGACACACCGACGACGGCCAGCAGGGCAAAGAGCGTGATCACAATCGTCGCCCCGGCAAACCCGGTCTCCTCACCGATGATGGCGAAAATGAAATCGGTGTGAGCATTTGGGAGCCATGACCACCGAGCCCGCGACTGGCCGAGGCCGACCCCGAACAATCCCCCAGTACCAAGGGCAACCATCGACTGAACGGCCTGAAGACCCGTGTTCTGCGCATCGGCGAAGGGTTCGAGAAACCCGAGCAGCCGATCTTTGCGATAGTCCGCTGACATGGCCATGACGGCTATTGCCATCATTCCGAGTGTGCCGAGTCCGAAGACGAACCGAAGGGGCACGGTTGAGGCAAAGAGCATGACAAATGCAGGACCCACGATCAGGAGCACATTGCCAAAGTCGGGCTGGGCAAGGAGAAGGAATGTCACGACGCCAAGGATCGTGGCGACCGGCACCAACACGTGACGTAGCTCGCGTAGTAGTGCTCCCTTCTTCGTCAAGACGGTCGCGAGGAGTGCAAGCGTCGTGAACTTGGCGAACTCGGCAACCTGGAGTGTGACTGGCCCCATCTCGATCCACCGCGTTGCGCCGCCGCGTCGTGAGCCGACCGCGACGGTCACGACCAAGCCGATGAGCGTCGCAATGAACAGGGGCAGCGAGTACTTCTGCCACACCCGAAATGGGACAAAGGCAGTGACCACCATGGCGGCAAGGCCGAGACCGACCCACATCACCTGCTTGCTGAACAGCTCAAACTGGGGCGAGTTTGCCTTGATGGAGACGACAGACGACGCGCTCAACATTGCTCCGAGCCCGATCGTGAGCAACATGGCAACTATGACGAGCAGGAACACGGACCGGCGTCCACCAGCGGAACGGACCGACGCCCGCGTCCGCGGATGCAGGCGCTCAGACGAGCGTTCTGCCAGCTCGGTCATGGTGCCTCATCCCCTTTCATCGTCATCACGATCTCGGAGAAGACCCTGCCGCGATCAGCGTAGGAGGTGAACTCGTCAAAACTGGTGCATCCCGGAGAGAGCAGCACGACATCTCCTGCCCTCGCATCGCCGGCGGCGGCGTGTATCGCCTCTGACATGGTCCTGTGCACCGTTGCTGGAACGGTTGCACCCGCAGCGATCTCGGGACCGGATTCTCCGAACGCGTAGAGGCCACGAAGTGAAGCAACGGTTCCGATGGGGGCAAGGTCGAGACCCTTGTTGCGGCCCCCCGCGAGCAACAACACCGATTCGAAAGCGCTTGCGGCAGCCATTGCAGCATGAGGATTCGTTGCCTTCGAATCATTGACCCAGGAAACACCGTCAATGGTCGCAACGAGACGTCTTCGGTGGTCGGCTGGAGTGAAGGACTCGATCGCCCGGGCGATGCCTTCCCGGGTGGCACCGGCAGCCACTGCGACGGTCCCAGCGACGACAATATCAAGCCGAAACGACGCATCGGTCAACGGAGAGAAGTAGCCGACATCGTTGATGACAAGCTCTCCATCTCGTACACCGTTGCCCTGATCGGGCAGACGGATTCCAGAGCACGGCACCTTGATCGCGCGAGAGTCGGCAACGAGTTCAACGACGACCGTGTCATCGGCATTGAATGCAACGACCCCTTCCCTGTCCATGAAGGAGTAAACCCGCGACTTGGCTTCGGAGTAGGCGGCGAAGGATCCGTGCCAATCGAGATGATCGGGAGCCACATTGAGCAGCGCCGCCGCGAGCGGATTCGGACGCATCCAGTGCAGTTGGAACGACGACAGCTCGACAACAAGCACATCGTGACTGGTTCCCACGAGGTCTGACAGCGGGGCCCCGATGTTGCCGGCGGCGACAGCGTCGATTCCAGACTCCACAAGCATGTCGTTCGCAAGTTCGGTGACCGTTGATTTGCCGTTCGTGCCGGTGACCGCGATGTACGGGGTATCAAGGTTGTCAAGGGCGAAGCCCGCCTCGGTCACGACGCTCACATCATGAGTCGCTGCCGCCATCAGGGGCGGCGATTCTGGTCTGAAGCCGGGGCTTGTCACGACAAGATCCACACCCTCGAGCAGTTCGCTGGACCATTGTCCAACGCTGACGGGGAATGATTCGAGATCAGCCGGAATCGATGCATCGACCCGCTCGTCGTAGAACACGACTTCCTGACCAAGTCTTTGGGCGAGGCGTCCCGCTGCGACCCCGCTCAAACCGGTTCCGAGAATCAACGTGGTCATTGAACGATCGAGCCGGGGCCCTGGACCCAGTCGGCATAGAAGATGCCGACCCCGATCGCGGCCGTGATCGCTGAGAGGATCCAGAACCGAACAATGACGGTTGTCTCCGGCCATCCCTTCAACTCGAAGTGGTGATGGATCGGGGTCATGCGGAATATCCGTTTTCCGAAACCTCGGAATGACACGATCTGCATGATGACGGAAACGGTCTCTATCACATACAGGCCGCCAAGGATGATCAGCAGGAGCTGTGTGTTGGTCAGGAGTGCAAACGCCGCGATACCTCCGCCGATCGCGTGCGACCCGGTGTCCCCCATGATGATCTGAGCTGGTGCGGCATTCCACCACAGGAAAGCCAGGACTCCCCCGAGCGCAGCGGCGGACAGGACCGCGAGGTCCAACGCCCCATCGATGCCGTAGAAAGCGTTCTCGCGCGATTGCCAGTACATGATCAACACGTATGCGCCGAAGACAAAGGCACTTGATCCCGCAACCAAACCGTCAAGTCCGTCTGTGAGATTCACCGCGTTCGCCGTCGCCGTAAGCATGAACAGGACGAGGCCAAAGAAAAGGAATGGTCCAAGGTCGATACCGAGCGGACGAACGAACGACAACTCAGTGCTCACTCCGGCGGCACTTGCGCCCCATGCAAACCCGGCAGCAATGATCAATTGACCGAGGAACTTCCATCGCTTGGAGAGTCCCTCATTTCGCTTGCGTGCGTATTTCGTGAAGTCGTCGAAGAAGCCGATGATCCCCATGCCAACGATCGCAAGGATCGCAAGGATCGCCTTGTCGTCGACCTGCGACACCTCGAATCCGAACCCCGTGGTGAAGCTGAAGAGCTTGTAGTGGGATGCGAGATAGCCGGCGACGATGCCGAACACGATGACGAGTCCGCCCATCGTCGGCACACCCTGTTTGTGCATGTGACCTTCGAGATCTGCCTGAATGAATTGGCCGATGTTGTGACGGCGGAGTATCCGGATCGCGAGCGGCGTCAAGAGAATCACCAGTACAAAGGCGATCGTCGAGGACATGAGAAGCGAAATCATGGCGCTGCGTCCTTCATCGTGATGCTTCCTTGATGAGCTTGAGGGCGAGTCGCTCCAACCCTGCCGATCGTGACGCTTTCACCAACACCACGTCGCCTGGCCGCAACGTGTCGGCAAGGGTATCGAAGGCATCGGAAAGACCAGTGGCTTTCGAGATGAGCTCCGGGGCTCCAAGAGCGTATCCGTGGTCGACCCCTACCACGATGACCTCTGCGAATCCAAGCTCTTTGGCAAGTGCCCCCATCCTTCGATGCTCCGATTCACAGACAGATCCGAGTTCCGCCATGGGTCCAAGCACCGCAACGGACCTTCCTCCCATCCCGGCAACGGTCTCGAGTGCCGCTGCAACGGATTGCGGATTCGCGTTGTACGCATCATTGACCACGGTGAACCGGCCGGGGTGAACATCCATCCGCCAGTCCGATCCCGTCGCCTGCGCCATTGACTGCACAAACCGGTCGAGGTCAAGCCCGAGTGCAACGGCAACACCGATTGCGGCAGCGGCGTTGTTCGCCTGGTGCGCACCAGCCATCGAGAGTGTCGTCGCGATCTGCGTACCCGCCGCGTCGATGGCGAGTGTTGGGCGCCCCGTTGCGTCCATGTCCACAACCGCAACCGTTACGTCGGCTCCCGGTTCTGGTCCGAAGGTGATCGTTGTCACCGTGTCGTCACGTTGGAGTCGTTGCTCGTCCATCGGTACCACGGCAACACCGTCATCGGTCAACAACTCGATCAGCTCGTACTTCGCATTCGCGAGGTCGTCCTCGGTTCCGAACGTCTCGAGATGCACCACACCCAGGTTCGTAACGACACTGACGTCGGGTGCGAGGCAACGGGCGAGCCACCGAATATGACCGATGCCGCGTGACCCGACCTCAACGACAAGCGCAGTGGCATCTGACGGGGTGCCAAGAACAGTCAACGGCACACCGACCTCGTTGTTGTAAGACCTCGGGGAGGCCCACGAACCAGTGATTCCGGATGCAAGCAGATCCTTGGTCGAGGTCTTTCCTGTGGACCCGGTGATCGCGACGACCGGAATTGACAGTTCTCGCCTGCGTTTGGCTGCGAGATCAACGAGGGCATCTGCAACACTCGCCACTTCGACTCGAGGCGTTGCGTCGGTTGTGTTTGGCTCCGAAACCGTGGCAGACGCACCCGCCGCCAGTGCCGACGCGATGAAGTCGTGGCCGTCGAACCGTTCTCCGACAACGGGGACGAAAAGATCACCAGCATCGACCGACCGACTATCAGTCGTCACTCCCGTGATGAGTGGTGCTTCGTCACCGACGACCGTGCCTCCGACCGTCTGTGCTATCGCGTCAAGGGTCCATGCGAAGTTGCTCATGTGGTGTGACCCAGGTCGTGCAGTACTGATGTCGCCACGTCCGCGTCGGAAAGAGGGATGACCCGCCCCATGACCTCTTGTCCTTGTTCGTGTCCACGTCCGAGGATGAGTACGACATCGCCAGGTTCGGCAGCGGAGATTGCATGCCTGATCGCCTCGGTGCGATCAAGGACAACCTCGACAGCTGCTCCGGAGACGGCGCGGGCACCCTTGGCAACGGCTGATGCAATCGTCGCCGGGTCCTCCGATCGGGGGTTGTCGGTGGTCACGATCGTCACATCGGCGTGGGTGGCTGCACCCGATCCCATCCGCGCTCGCTTTTCGTGATCGCGGTCTCCCCCGGCGCCAAGCACGGCTATCAAACGGCCGTCGGTCATCGATCGTCCGGCCTTGACAACCGTTTCCACCGCATCGGGAGTGTGGGCGTAGTCGACGATGACGGATATGTCGGCGCCAGGACTTACGAGTTGCATTCGACCTGGGATCGGTGCGAGCGAACCCAGACCATCGGCGATCACGCTGGGGGCAATGGAAAGCTGCCGACAGATGGCAAACGCAACAGCCGCGTTGGCGACGTTGAAGGATCCTGCAAGCGGAAGCGTGACGTGAGTTCGTACATCACGTTCCACGATGTCGAATTCGGATCCTGTATCCGACTGATGCAGGATCTCAGCGACGATGTCGGGGGTTGAGGTGTCAACATTGGACTCATCGGAGCCCCCCGGGGCATCTGCCGAGCCGGTGCCGACACCGACGGTGGTGATTGGTATGGAAATGTCGTTGGCGAGGCGGCGACCCGCATCGTCTGACACATTGATGATCGCGTGCGTGGACCGCTCTGGGTCGAACAGCCTGCGCTTCGCTGCGAAGTACGCATCCATGTCACCGTGGAAGTCGAGGTGATCCTGTGACAGATTCGTGAACGCTACGACATCGAAAGAGATGGCATCGACACGACCAAGCTCCATGGCATGGGATGACACCTCCATGATCACCGTGTCTACGCCTCGGCGACTCATGACTGCCAGAAGACGCTGCAGATCTGTGGACTCCGGCGTTGTTCGCTGCAGCGGCATCGGCTCACCTCCGACGCGTGCTCCGAGAGTGCCGATGATGCCGACCTGCCGCCCAGCCACCGCAAGGGCCGCTTCACACATCGCACCAATGGTCGTCTTCCCATTGGTGCCCGTGACTCCGATCATGTTGAGGCCGTCCGCCGGTCGCCCATGTACTTCCGCAGCAAGGTACGCCATCGCTGTTCGCGAGTCAGACACAACAATCTGAGGGATTTCCGTGTCGATCCTCCGATTGACCAATGCGGCGGGGCTACCGGCGAGGGCTGCTTGTGGAACGAACTGGTGTCCATCCATCGTCAATCCCTCAACCGCCGCAAAGATCACACCCGGGCCCGCGTTCCTCGAATCATGCGTCACATCCTCGACATGCACGGTCACGGCATCGACGCTCACCAATCCAGGCACCCCCGCCGCCAGCGAGGCCAGGTGACGCATCTCGGTCACGTCAGTCCCGATCCGGGGCGACACCAAGCTGATGCAACGCGTTTTGAGCAACTTCTGCAAACACCGGAGCCGCCGACGCCCCACCGAGGCTCAGGCTGGTTCCATCGGCGAGTTGTCCGTGTGGCGTGTCGAGCACAATCGCGACAACGACCCGTGGATCGTCAAGAGGTGCCATTCCGATGAACGACGCGTAGGTGTCATCGGAATAGACACCTCGTTCCACATCGAACTTGTCGGTCGTTCCCGTCTTCCCACCAGCCGTGTAGTCAGTGAGGGCGGCTCGGCTACCGGTTCCCTCCTCGATGACCCTTCCGAGCATCGAGCGAACGGTCGTGGCGGTCTCAGGCGACAACACTCGGTGGGCACGAGGTGCCGTTCTGATCTTCTTGCCGTCAGGCTGGATGATCTGATCGACGAGGTACGGCTCGGTCCAAACGCCGTCGTTGGCGATCGCTGCGTACAGGGCCGCCATCTGCAGAGCTGTTGTGTGTACGGCGTAGCCAATCGCGATCGAGGATCCCGACGTGGCGGTCCACTGCGACGTCGGAGGCAACGTCCCGTGCCGCTCACCCTCAACATCGAGGCCCGCCTGTCGGCCGAGACCGAACTTGGTGAGATAGTCGTAGTGACGTTCCTTTCCGAGCATCTGCTCGATGTGGATCGTGCCGATGTTCGACGACTTCGCCACCACATCACGAACGGTCATCTGGGGTGGGTTGGAGCCATGATCCGAGTACGTGAAGTCTCCGATCTCGATGGTGTGAGGCGTGTCGATCATGGTGTCCGCCGATACGATCCCTTCCTCAAGAGCTGCGGCAACGGTGAGAACCTTGAGTGTCGATCCTGGCTCATACATGTCAGATACGGCTCTATTCCTCAGAACCGCCGGGCTTGCCTCTGAACGATCATTGAGGTCGAACCCGGGGGCGCTGGCCATGGCGAGAATCGCACCAGTATCAGGATCGAGGACGACAACTGCACCGCTGTGCGCCCCGGTCGTCTGAATCGCCCTACGCAACCCCTGCTCGGCTGCGAACTGGATCTCGCGGTCGATCGTGGTCACTATGTCGGAGCCGGCAACGGCAGGCTCCACGATGACTTGACCCTGAGGGATCACCCTGCCGGAAGGATCGCGTTCCACGATCAGTCTGCCCGGCTCCCCTTCGAGCTCCGAGTTGAAGGTGAGCTCAAGACCCTCAATGCCGGCGTTCGTGTCGTAGGCAGTCAGTCCGATGACCTGTGCGGCAACCGAACCGGCCGGGTACACCCGCAGGGGTTGTTTGCGGTAGAAGACACCTGTGAGGCGATCCTTTTTGTCCACACCTGCGTTGTATTCAGCAACGGCGGCTTCAACTGCTTCTTTGTGTGCCGTGTTGACCCGCATCGCAATCTCTGCATATCGTGATTCTTTCGCCTGACCCTCCGAAAGTTCAGTCACGAGTTCCTCGAAACTGACATCCGCGAAGGGGGCGAGCACTGTGGCGGCAGCGACCGTGTCGTCAAGCATCATCGGGTCGACCACAACATTCCATCCATCGATCGTCAACGCAATCTCAACGCCGTCTCGGTCGTAGATGGTTCCGCGGGCGGCAGCGATCGTCTGCTCGCTGATACGCTGATCGAAGCCAACCGTCGCGAGGGCAACCGCCTGATTCCCCTGCAGATCAAAGAGACGGAATCCGATTCCGCCCCACACGAGCACGAACACGATTCCCACCACGAGGAGGCGAAGGTCTCCCGGCTTCCAGATCTTCTTGGGGCTCGACCGCCTGGCTGCACTCATGGTGACACCTGACTGGCAGAGAGGGCACGACCGATGTGGTCTGCCTTCGGGCCGTCAGCGCTCGGCCGTTTCATCTGCATGTTGTGCTTCCTTCGCCTGCTTCGTTGGATCTCGATGGTCTCCCCCGACAGACCACTAGGGTCGCTCTTCCTCAAGAGCTTGGGCGGGAGTCTCCACGACCGGTGGTGCGATGTCGGCACGGCCCGGCGTCAAGCCTTCGACCACGACCGCGAGACGCTGATCAGGGTACGTCATGCCCATCTGCCTCGCCTCAAAGTCGATTCGGAGCGGATCCTGCAGGCGTGCGAGTTCGAGTCGAAGATCAAGCTGTCTGGTTTCTGCTTTCGTGATCTGCGTCTGGACCGTGTCGAGCTCAAACGCCGTTCGATCGAGGGCGATACGCAGGAAGATCATCAAAAAGAACACCGCCATCACCACGACGATGAAGAATCCGAGAGGAAGGAGTCTTGGACCTCTGCCCGCTTCGGTCCTCGCACGACGGAGTGCCCGACGCGATGAGTGTGGAACAGCTCGAGATGTCATGCTGAGATCCTCTCCGCGACTCGCATGACTGCACTGCGCGATCGTTGGTTTTCTTCGATTTCCTGCTGGGATGGCTTGATGGCTTTGCGGGTGAGAAGCACGAAATCCGGGGATGCTCCGCAGACGCAGGTCGGTAGATCTGGAGGACAGGTGCACGTCGTGGAGCGCTTTGTGAGTGCCCGCTTGACGATGCGATCCTCAAGGGAGTGGTAGGACATCACGACAAGCCGCCCACCGACTGCCAATGTGTCAATGCCTGTCGCCATGAATTCGCTGAGCGCATTGAGTTCGTCGTTGACGGCGATACGGAGGGCCTGGAAGGTCCTCCTGGCCGGGTGCCCGGCACGACGCGCGGGGGCCGGCACCGCATCGGTGACGCAGGACGCGAGATCGGTTGTGGTGCTGAACGGCCGATTGGCGACGATGGCTCCTGCAATCCTTCTGGCGAAGCGCTCCTCGCCGTACGTCCTGAGGATGCGGGCGAGTTCATCCTCGCTCTCCGTGTTGATGAGTTCACCCACGGATCGGTTGGCATCCGGACCCATGCGCATGTCGAGCGGTCCGGCTGTGTGGTACGAGAAACCTCGGTCCGCGACATCGAGCTGATGCGACGACACGCCGAGATCGAGCAAGATCCCGTCGACAACATCAGGAAAAAGTGGATCGTCGAGTACAGCGCCGATGTCGCGGTAGTTGGCACCGATGACGAACAGTCGATCATCGGTGAAAGCGTTGGCGACGGCATCAGGGTCACGGTCGAGGCCGATGATCCTGACGTCGTCGTAGCGATCGAGGAGGGCACGACTATGGCCTCCCCCACCGAAGGTGCCGTCGACGATCCAACCGTGAGCGGCTGTTTCGAGCCACGACACCGTCTCGTCGACCATCACCGGAGTGTGGTATCCCTTGTCGCGTGGTGTGGGCTGAACCATGGTCAGTCCCCCGGAGCGCTGGCGCCAAGATGGAAGCGGGCGGAGTAAGGGGCCTCCCAATTGGCATCCGGGGGACTGACCACGAGCCAGCCCACATCGATCGATCGTCTTCTCTGTATGTCATATCCCTTCCTCGGACAGAACCTCCTCGATACCTGCGTAGTACTCGTCTGCCTCCGCAGCGACCGAGTTCCATGTCTCTGTGTCCCAGATCTCGACACGGTCCGAGACCCCAACAACGGTGACGTCCTTCCCAAGTCCGGCATAGAGGCGAAGTGGTTCGGGGATCGCACAGCGACCGGTGCGGTCGAGCGACTGGTCCGAAGCTGAAGCGAAGAAGGATCGGGAGTAGTTCCGAGCCCGCTTGTCGGTGCGTGGAAGTCTCCGAACACGTTCGGACTCGCGATCCCACACATCCATCGGAAAGACATAGAGGCATCGTTCCTGGCCCTTGGTCACGACAAGACCGTGTTCGAGGCCCACGCGAAACTTCGAGGGCATCACAATGCGGCCCTTGTCGTCGAGCGAATGGCTGTATTCGCCGAGAAACATGTCGTGGCATCTCCATCATCCACCGGTCTCCATCCCGTGTCATCTCCCACGGACTGCCACTATGCCCCACTCCGCGCCACTTGTCAACACAATCGAGCACAACCTCCCCCATTCAGAAGTCAGGTCAGACGTCAGACGTCAGACGACAGACGACCGATGACCGAAATCGGACGTCCGTAGTCCGTAATCTGTAATCCGTGATCCGAGCGCGCCTGCCGATTGCCCCGACGCTTACTTGGTGACGCGGTGCTGCGAGAGACTGCCTGGAAGCTGGCCACTGAGCACGGGTGGTCCGAGACTTCCGACGCCGAATACATCGCACTCACCAAGCTCCACGGCGAGGCGCTCATCGCCGGCAACGACGCCCTACGCAAGAGAGCCTCAACCATTGTCCCGACCGAAACGGTTGAGAGTTTTCTCGCTCGGCTGCGAGCGCAGTAGCGAGCGTCATCGGCTGGTCGGCGCGGTGAACGTCTCCCCGGCCGACTCATCGCGTCGTCTGACCATGTAGCGCGCCGACACTCAACTCGCTGTGGCGGCGTCAGCCAAGATTTGGGCGAGTTCAACGGGTCGGGTGACCATCGGCCAGTGACCCGAATCAATGTCTGCGAAGGTGACCCGGGTTGCGTTCGTGAGCTCGGGTACTTCCCCGGCCTCGATCCAACCCCGGGCCTGGTCCGGTGTGTATTCGGGGCATACGGCGAGTATTGGTACATCGAACCTTCTCGCATCCGTCAGATGGACAATGCCCTTCGACACACCAGAGGGAACGGAGACTGCGCTCGCCACGAACTCCCGGCGAGCTACCTCGTCGAGATCGGCGCTGTCGGGACCTTCGAAGGGCTCCCAGCCCGGAAAGCCCATCAGGCCATCAATTGGTTCGAAGAAGTCAGCGTAGGTATCGCCATCCCCCGCCGGAAAGCCACCGATGAGAACGACGCTGTGGACCATCTCCGGCCGCTGATCTGCGACCATCCACACCAAGGTGCATGCAGCGGAGTGACCGACCACCATGGGCCGATCTGCGTCGTCGACCGCAGCAACCACGGCGGCAACCTGATCCGCCAATGTGACCGCAGGCGACGCGTCGTCGACACCCGGCAAAGTGATGGGGATCGGTCGGTGCCCTTGCCGTTCGAGGGCCACAGCGACGTCGTCCCAGATTGAGTTCCTGAGCCACAGCCCCGCGACGAGGATGATGTCCATCGGGCAACCCTACGCAGACCCACTTCGAAAAAGCGAGCGCAAAAGTGATGGACCCGCTGATATGATCCTGCGCTCGTTTCGGGAAGGCACATCCATGACAGCCGTTATAGAAGCACGCGGGCTTGTCAAGCACTACGGCGATGTCGTGGCCCTCGATGGGTTCGACCTGTCTGTGGAGAAGGGCACCGTGGTCGGTCTTCTTGGGCCGAACGGTGCCGGAAAGACGACCGTGGTGTCGATTCTCACCACACTGTTGATTCCCGATCGTGGAACGGCGACTGTCGACGGTCTCGATGTGTTCACCTCCGCACATGATGTTCGGAGCCGAATCGGACTGTCGGGTCAGTACGCAGCTGTCGACGAGCATCTCACCGGCTTTGAGAACCTCGACATGATCGGGAGGCTGTACCACCTCGGCAAGGCCAAGGCCCGAACACGCAGTAGAGAGCTCCTCGAGCAATTCGACCTCGTCGAATCTGGCGATCGCCCGGTCAAGACCTACTCCGGCGGAATGCGTAGGCGACTCGACCTCGCCGGCGCGCTGGTCGCCCAGCCACCGATCCTCTTCCTTGACGAGCCGACCACAGGCCTTGATCCGCGGAGTCGGATCCAGCTATGGGAAGTCATCCGGAACCTCGTCACGCAAGGAACAACCCTGCTCCTGACGACCCAGTACCTCGAAGAAGCCGATCAGTTGGCTGACGACATCATCGTCATCGACCACGGCCGAGAAATCGCACACGGAACATCCGACGAACTCAAGACACAGGTCGGGGGTGAACGGATAGCGATCACGGTACGCGCCGGGACCGACCTCGGATCCGCTGCAGCGCTCCTCCGTCCGCATGCGAACGATGAGATTCACATCGATAAACGTTCACGCTCGCTGAGCGCTCCGATCACCGGTGGCGCCGCAACATTGACAGCGGTTATCCGGTCCTTTGACACAGCGAAGATAGAAATCCGCGACGTGGGTATCAGACGACCAACCCTCGACGATGTGTTTCTCGCCCTCACGGGGCACACAAGCGACTACGGGGATTCCGGCGAGCACGACGAGACACAGGAGACACGCTGATGCAGAAGCTGATCGCTGCGTTCGCCGATGGTCACGTCGTTGCCAAGCGCAACGTGATCAAGATCATCAGGGTTCCCGAAGTACTGGTATTCGTGCTGATCTCGCCGATTATGTTCGTCCTCCTCTTCGCGTTTGTCTTCGGCGGTTCGATCGAGATACCAGGGGGTTCCTACAAGGACTTCCTCATGGGTGGCATCTTCGCCCAGACCGTGATCTTCGGAGCGACGTTCACCGGGGCTGGACTCGCCGAGGACATGCAAAAGGGGATTATCAACCGGTTCCGCTCCCTTCCGATGTCCCAGTCAGCGGTTGTATTCGGCAGAACCGCAAGCGATGTGATCTACAACGTGGCGTCGCTTGTCATCATGGCACTCACGGGACTCCTCGTGGGCTGGCGGATCCACAACGGTCTGTTCAGCGCCGCCCTTGCGTTTGCACTCCTTCTCTTGTTCGCATACGCGTTCTCGTGGATCATGGCGCTTGTCGGGTTGTCCGTGCCGAGCGTCGAGGTCATCAACAACGCCTCGTTCATGGTGATTTTCCCGCTGACGTTCATCGCGAATACCTTCGTCCCATCGGACAACCTGCCAGAACCCCTCAAGACGTTCGCTGAATGGAATCCGGTCTCGTCCTTGACACAGGCAGTCAGGGAGTTGTTCGGAAACATCCCTGCTGGAACTCCCGAACCGACGGCGTGGCCTCTCCAGAACCCTGTGTTCTACACGTTCGTGTGGATTGTGATCATCCTGATCGTGTTCGTGCCGCTCGCCGTCCGCAGATACCGCCGAGCAGCCGCGAAAGGCTGAAAACGGAAAGCAGCGAGCGAAGCGGGCCCATACCCCTACGCTCTCGTTCATGAATGAACCTCACGCCCCCGTAGTCCTCATCGGCGTTGGCGAGATGGGCGGCGTCTTTGCCCGTGCCCTGCTCAAAGCCGGACACACCGTTGTGCCCGTAACCCGCTCAACGCCCGTTGCAGAAGTCGCAGCGCGGATCCCTGAACCGATGCTCGTGCTCATCACCGTTGGCGAGGATGACCTCAGCGGCGTTCTGGAATCGTTGCCAACGGAATGGAAGGAGCATGTTGTCCTGATCCAGAATGAACTCCTTCCACGAGACTGGGTTCGCCACGGAATAACTGATCCGACCGTTGGGGTCATTTGGTTCGAGAAGAAGAAGGGAAGCGACACCAAGGTCATTGTCTCGAGCCCATTCGCTGGCCCAAAGGCACAACCCCTTGTCGACGCCCTGATCGCAGACCAGATCGATGCACACGTTGTCGGATCGGACGAGATCATCGACGAGCTGGTGGCGAAGAACCTGTACATCCTCGTCGCCAACATCGCGGGCCTCGAGACGGGTGGGTCAGTCGGCGATCTGTGGGACTCACACGAGGATCTTGCACGAAAAGTGGGTACCGATGTACTCGCCATCCAGGAATACCTGGTGGGATCCGAGGTGGACGCGGACGCGGCATACCGGTCCATGGTCGCTGCATTCGACGCCGACCCGGAGCACGGGACGACCGGTCGCTCCGCACCCCGGAGGCTCCAACGCGCACTCAGCCATGCCAGCGATGCCGGCATCGAGGTTGCTACGTTGACCGATATTGCGCGGGCCCACGACCTTGATGTCTAGCCTGTCATAGTGAGACGACACGTCGGGAGGATGCACATGCACGTATTGGTTGCAACGGACGGATCGATCGAACCCGAAGCGGTGGCAAGGTTTGCATCAGCCCTCGCTGGTCCCGACGGTGCCACAACCGTTGCCACGATCGTTCGGGTCCCACGAACAATGCTCGCTGACCTGCGCGCCCAGCTCGGATCCCAACCTCCGCCTTCGGTCGACACCGATGCTGAATATGTCGGCGCAACATCAGCCGAAGGCCCTGCTCCCCGGAACTGGCCGGGTGACGATGCGGTCGTTGCCCAATACCTCGGTGACAAACGGATCGAGCGTTGCCGCCCCATCGTGACAGCGATCAGAGAAGGGGGCGGTACGGCAGAGTCGACGGTCCGCGAGGGCGACGATGTCGCAGACGACCTCATCGCGCTTGCATCCGAACTCGAAGCGGATGTGATCATCGTTGGGAACCGGGGCGGCGGTGCTATCCCGGCCGTTCTTTGGTCAGTCGGAGCGAAGCTCGTTCGGCGTGCGCCTTGCCCGGTTCTGGTCCTCCGATAGACAGAGCAATCGCGACGGCAGGCCCATGAGGGATTCGGCTCACTGAGGCTGAATGATGCCGCGATTCGTTTCGCGTCTACAGAAATGGTGCCCATGATCGGTCAGGGCGACCACCCACCGCCACCAGGACCCAGTCGAAGCGTCCCGGTGCCGATGGTTTCCGCTGAAGCTGAAGGCCGGCCTGGGCAGGCGTTCGTCCACCCTTCCTTGTGTTGCATCGGCGGCAGGACGCAACGACGTTGTCCCAGCGGTGCCGACCTCCCTGCACCTTGGGCACGACGTGATCAATGTTCTCGGCATGCTGTCCGCAGTATTGGCATCGATGCTCGTCACGGAGGAAGATCGCCCGACGTGATAGCGGGACCGAACGTCGGTAGGGAACGTTGACATATCGGCGGAGTCGAACAACCGACGGAACGTTGAGCGACAGGCTTTCGGCGCGCCACGTTCGTTCCGACTCAGACACCACGACGGCACGTTCTCGGAGCAGGAGAACCAGCGCTCTGCGTGCCGACACGACCGAGAGCGGTTCATTCGATGCGTTGAGGACGAGTGTTCTCATGCGGCCGAAATCGTAGCATCTCAGATTGCTACACCCGGACGAACATCACCGACCACTCTGTGCTGATGGTTGACCACCGTACGCGCAGCTGCGATACTGCCCTTGCACGAGGAAGGCATCATGCGCATCGCTGGATATGTACGACAGACCCCCGGTCTGTTGCACCCAGACACCGCGTTCGCACAGAGTGAACGCGTGCGTCGCTGGGTTCGCGACACGGGGAATGAGCTGATTGCGGTCTGTCAGGACCACCATGCCGCCTCCGCCCCAACCGACCGACCGGGCTTCAAGGCGCTGCGCGACCTGGTGCGATCCGGCGGCATCGATGCGGTGGTGATCGCCACACTCTCGGCCCTGTCCCCGGACAAGATCATGCAGGAGATCATGATCACGGACATTCGTGCCGCTGGCGTTCCGTTGATCGCCACCGGGGAAGAGGATCTCCAAATGCTTCAAGACGATGGAGACGACCACACGCGTATCGTCGTGCGAGATGTCGTGGCTCGACTCGCCGAGTACAACGAGGCATTCGGGTTGTCGGGTTCGGGCGAGCCGACCGTTGAGGGTTCCGTCACATTCGACACACCGCCCGCCGACGAGAACGACACATCGGACACCACCGATGTCGTCGTAAGACTCATAGCCCCAACCGGTTAGAAGTCAAGAGTCCAGCTTGCTGGACTCCATGGAACCCGACGCAGTCGGGATCCCGACGTCAGACGTCAGAAGTCAGAAGCTGAAAGCGGAAAGCGGAAAGCCGGCGAGCGAAGCGAGCCCTACACCAGCATTGCCGCCCAGGTTGCCCGCCCGAGGGCGAAGGGCCGTCCCGCACCGACCACGGCGCTACCGGTCGTGATCTCACCGTTGTTGTCGAGGACGATCATCACAATGTCGGTTCCCTCGATGCGTCGGTCGTCGATGTCTATGACGACCGGTGCCGGAACCCCCGGTGCGGCAAGCCTGGCGGTGGCGACCACCACGGCGTGTTCCACACCGCCTTCGGTTGCGTGGGCCAACTCGGTCTCGGATTCACCATCCGAGGCAGTGACCGTCACGACGATGCCGCTCCTCCCCTCCTCGACCGAGACTCGCGCAATCGTCGTGCGACGAGTTGTGCCGATGAAGGGCTCCGGAGAGGATTCTGGTTCGAGCTCTGCTTCCGACAGTGCCTCCTCAGCCAGGAGATCTATCACACGCCGGGTCTCCGGCTGACGGTCACTCACGATGTCTTCATCATCGTCCTCGTCGACAAGCTGATCCTCGTCGGGCGGAACAGACACCAGCGTGGCAACCGGAGCGTTCGACTCCGTGACCAGTTCCGAATCGGCGGCAAACTCCGAGACCGACGCCATGGAATGATCGGCGTGGGGAGTGGGTGCCGGTTCTCCGGGCAGCTGGGTGTCGGTCCCAAACCCATGATCTGAGAGAACTCGACGGATGGATTCGCCGACCAGTTTCTGGTCGGCATGTTGGGAGACCCGGACCCGAAGACCGGAGGGACTCGCTGCGTCTCCATCGATTTCAGCGCCTTCGACGCCATCGATGGCGAGCAAGTCGTCGCGTAAAGAACGCGGATTCACGCCGATCTCCCTTTCATTGCCATGGCCCATGCCTTCGTCTCCAGCGAAGATACGAAAGGATGTCCTCAGTGGCAAGGGCCATATCTTCCCGTCCAAACGCAGTAGTCACCCGCCAACGAACCACGGATTCGTCCGGGATGGGCAGGAATGGCTTGTGTCGCCACCACTGCCTGGGGGCGAAGGACAGCAGTGCGCCGATCGCGGTCGGCAGGAGCCAGGGCCTTATCGCAATGGCTGTGATCGTTCGCAGGGACAACATTGAGGTCAAACCTAGTGCTGATTTCCGAGATCACTGCGTGCGGAAGTCGTTCAACGCGGTATGGTTCCCGTGCTTCGATTTGATTCCCAAGGAGGCAGCGTGTCGCTGACGCCGAATGATCTTGAGTGGTACTGCGACCGATATACCGCAGTCGTCGAGAATATTGAGCACGTTATCCAGGGAAAGCGCTCCACCATTGAACTCGTCGTCACCAGCCTGGTTGCCGAAGGGCACCTGCTCATCGAAGATGTCCCCGGCGTTGGCAAGACACTTCTCGCGAAGTCGTTGGCCCGATCGATCGATTGCTCATTCCAGAGGATTCAGTTCACACCCGACCTACTCCCAGCCGATGTCACTGGTGTCTCAGTGTGGAATCGGGAAACCAGCTCCTTCAGTTTCCGCGCAGGTCCGGTGTTCGCAAATGTTGTCCTTGGGGACGAGATCAACCGAGCAAGCCCGAAGACCCAGTCGGCGCTCCTCGAAGCGATGGAGGAGCAACAGATCACCGTTGACGGGGAAACACACATACTGGACTCCCCGTTCATCGTCATCGCCACACAGAATCCGATCGAACACGAGGGCACCTATCCGCTCCCCGAAGCGCAGCTCGACCGATTCATGATGCGCGTCGCCATGGGCTACCCGGAACGCTCCAAAGAACTCGCGATGCTCCAAACCCATGGTGCTGGTTCAACGTTCAACGATCTCAAGGCAGTGGTCCATGCCGAGGACATTGTCAAGATGACATCGATCGCACGTCAGATCCATTTCGCCGATGTGCTTCGCGGATACCTCATTGATCTCGCTGAGGCGACACGCCAGCACTCTGACATTCTGTTGGGTGCCTCGCCTCGTGCCACACTGTTCCTCCAGCGCGCGGCACGCACCGTCGCCGCCGCCGAAGGTAGGGACTACGCAAACCCGGACGACGTGAAGAAGATCCTCTCACCGGTACTCAACCACAGGCTCGTTGTGAGGCCCGAAGCTCAGATGCGCGGAACCTCGGTGCACAACGTACTTGAGAGCGTGGTGGCGTCAGTTCCCGTTCCCGGCTCGCGCCCCGGAACCTGATGCCAACAACGCGGGGCTGGGCTGCGGTCGGGGCCGCAGTCGCTCTCGTCATGGTGTGGATCGCATTCGGTGAGGACCTGCTTCTCGCACTGTCGGTATTCCTCATGGGTGCGGTGATCACGGGGGCAACCTATGTTCGTCTGGCAGGACCAAGACTCGTCCTGAGACGGATCGTGAACCCGAGCGAACTCCATGATGGTGAACGAGCCGTCGTCGACCTGTCACTTCAATCCCGCCGGAAGGTGTACCGCGTAACGGTCGAAGACGAAGTACATGGACTTGGGTCCGCCACCTTCGTTGCTGACCGAGTTGCCAACGGGGACGCCATGGCTGGGAGGTACGAGGTGTTGTGTCGGCCCCGTGGGGTGTATCGGGTCGGACCCGCACATGTGACGATCGGGGACCCGCTCGGCTTCACCGCATCGACCTCTGTCTTTGGCTCCGAGAATCGGATCGTGGTGTATCCCCGGGTTGAGGATTTCGAAGGTGTTCCGACGGGGCGCGGGCAGGATCCGACGATCAATACGTCAAGG
>QQUL01000116.1 GCA_008501565.1 Armatimonadota bacterium | reverse complement strand
GTTGGCCAAAACGTTCGCCGCACGGCACCGTGAGCGGGTTGATGCCGATCAGGAGCTGATCGCTCTCGGGGCAGCCAACGCTGGTGGGGGATTGTTCGGTGCTTTCTCTGTGAATGCATCCAATGCCCGTACAGCGGCCGGCGATGCGGCGGGGCAGAGGACTCAGGTTTCGAGCCTTGTGGTATTCGGCGCCCTCGTCCTGACCCTGTTGTTCCTCACTCCGCTCTTCACGGACCTTCCGGAGGCAGCGCTGGGGGCGATTGTGATCCACGCCGTCGCTCGATTGATCAATGTCCGACCGATCATGGCTCTCAAGTCCCGCAACACGGTCGACTTCTGGGCCGCTGTCGCCACCCTCATCGGGGTGCTTGTCTTTGATGTGCTTGCAGGCCTGATGATCGGGGTAGTGGTCTCCCTGGTGGGTTTGATGTCGAGGGCTGTGCGGCCACGCATCATTTGGCTTGCCAGAGATCCGAGATCTGGTGTCTACCGTGACCGCGAGGATGAGGGAGTCGACGTCACAGAAGACATCTCCGTCGTGCATTTCGGTGCGGAGCTGTTCTTTGCAAACGTTGGGTCCTTCAGGGAAACCGTCCTCGCAGAGGTTGACGAGCGGCATCCGAAGGCTGTCGTGATCGACGCCGAAGCCATTACTGACATTGACACAACAGCTGCCGACGAGATTCTGAAGCTCCACGACGAGTTGGAATCGAGAAACGTCATCATCGCGTTCGCCCGGCTCCCGGAACCGGTCAGAAACGGCTTGAAACTGGGAGGATACGATTTGGAAGGCCGCGATTTCACCCATGTCGATCTTGCGGTCGAGGCACTCGCGGAGCACTGATTCCGGCAGGTCGGAGTTCTTCATCCGGGGCCCCGGGTTCCGTGTTGGCCGAATGTATGGATGCGTCCGTCCCATGGCAGGTGTGCATGTGGTGGGACAAACTGCCAGTCCGTTTGTCGTGGGTTCACGTCCATTGGTGGGGATAGAGCAGCCTCTGTGGCGGCTGGAAATGAGGCGTTTCGCCAAGGTCGTCACAGGTGGTGATTCGTGCCTATGTGGCGAGCCGGTGGCGGTCAACCCGACCGCCACCAGGGTCAGCGACTAGGGTTGCGATACGGCAACGAGTCGTGGGAGGGCATGTGTCTGGCCGATTCCGACGATCCCAAGCGAGGCTTGTCACGATTGCCCTCATCGCCGTCGCAGCGGTGGCAGCTTTGGTACATGGAGCCCCGTCTGCTCGCGCGGCCGAGGAGATCGAGTTCCGCATCGTCTTTCAGAGCGCAGATCAGACCTGCCGAACGGGTTCGAACAAGCTTGGTAGCAGTTCAGCTGATCCCTTCCTCGTCGAGGTGTGCGCGGTTGAGTCCGGCGTTGGGGTCCCGGATCAGATGCTCACTGCGGTTGTCACGCATGCGGATGGGACATCCGAGGAGATCGTGGTTACCACGGGTACGGATGGGAGCGTCAGATTCGAGGTCGTCCCGGTCGATGCAGGATTGACAACGGTCTCGATATGTAACGACGACGGGTGTGATCATGGAATTGTCGAGTTTGAAGCAGTCGGCCCGCCGAGCCCGCCCCTGGTAGCTTCATACGTCGGCCCGACAAACGACATGGGCGAGTCGGCGTACATCACCGACGGTGAGGACGACTTCGATGATCCCTACACGGGTGGCCCGGCGGCCCCCGGTAGTGGCGACCCAGCCATGGACATCGAGTCGTTCCGATACTTGGGAAATGGGGACGGCGTGGCTCGATTCGAGATCACGACCCACGGGGACATCTTCTCGCTGTTTTCGACCGATCTGCCTCTGGTTCAGGTGTCGATGGCTGTTACCACACCGGACGACACACGGTATTCGATCACCTATCGCGTCTCATCAGGCTCCGTCGAAACCTACGCCGAGTCTGACGGGGCGCCTTTGGAGGGCGTTATTGTCGAGATCGAGGAGGGATCCTTGATCCTGAAGGCATCCGGCGTCGACGTGCCCGAAGGGTCTACGATCCGTGCCGGTACCTGGCTGATCAGCGACGACGCGAACTCAGGCTTCCAGGACTTCGCTGACGGCACCGCAGAACCTGCCACCATTGAAGAAGACGAAGAAGAAGCCACCCCCACAGAGACCGAGACTGACAGTCCGGAAGCTGCACCGTCTGAAGACGCGGAGGACCCCGCCGAACCTGTAGCAGATGGCACCGCCGACGGTGGATTGTTTTTCTGGCTACTCATCGCGCTCTTGCTTGCCGCGCTGGCCGGGGGCGCATACGGGTACACGAGAAGCCGGGCGAAGCCGAAGAGTCCTGCTCCCTCGCCGCCACCACCCTCAGACTCAAAGGGCCCGCGAACGTTCAGTGCAGAAGACCGTGCCGCCCTCCAGGCGGTGTACAAGGGGGCTGATCAGGCTGGGCTGAAGGTCGTCGGTATCTCAGAGATCACGCGCCTCGAGGATGTGATGGCCGGCAGCAAGGCCAATCCTGTCGTTATCGGCAAGGCGACAAAGATCGAGGTGGGTGTCGCTGCCGACGGATCATTGGTCACTCCCGGTGACCCCGCAGCAACGTCGAAGCTGTCGGTCGAGGTCGTACCCAGCGTCGAATTCGACTCGAGCGGCGACGCGCACGTCGTGTGGAGCGCCTATACGCGGGAAGTCGACGGGGCGACCGGAAGCGTGGCAACGACCCGATCGGGTCCGAGCTCCGATCAGTGGGAAGCACTTATCGATGGAAGGTCAGATGCCGAAGTTGGTGACGATCCCGAGTTCAGCGACCAGGTCGTCGGAGGCATGGCGGACAATCCGGCCGAGGCGGTGCGAATCGCGCTGAGCAGGCGCTGACGGTAGTGATCCACCGTTGTCTTCGCACGGGTGATGGTCGCTTCGGAGATCGACAAGAACTCCTCTGAACCGGGTTGAAGTGCGGTTCATGATGTTGCTTCTTCCCGGCCATATAGCCGTTGTCGGAGCTGGAGGGCAACGTATACCAAAGCCACGAGCGCCGGTACCTCGATGAGCGGCCCGATGACGCCCGCCAGGGCTTCGCCGGACGTGATACCGAACACTCCGATCGCCACCGCGATCGCCAATTCGAAGTTGTTTCCAGCGGCGGTGAAGGCCATCGCTGTGTTCTTGTCATAGGAGAACCGCATGCGGTATCCCACGAAGAACGAACCGAACCACATGATGCCGAAGTAGGCGAGCAGTGGTATCGCTATGCGCACCACGTCGAGAGGTTTCGATGTGATGTTCTCGCCCTGGAGGGCAAACATGACAACGATCGTGAAGAGCAAACCCCACAGGGCAACCGGACCGATCTTGGGCAGGAACACGTTCTCGTACCACTCAACTCCCTTGACGCGTTCACCCCAGACCCTCGACAGGTAGCCAGCGACGAGGGGGATGCCAAGAAAGATGAAGACAGTCTTCGCTATCGCCCACATCGAGATGTCGAGAGCGGAACCGCTGTCGAGTCCAAGCCACCCTGGCAGCACCTGCAGGTAGAACCAGCCGAGGAGTGCGTACGCGAGCACCTGGAACACCGAGTTGATGGCTACCAGCACGGCCGCGGCTTCACCGCTGCCACACGCAAGATCGTTCCAGATCAACACCATTGCGATGCACCGAGCAAGCCCAATGATGATCAGACCGGTGCGATAGGCCGGAAGGTCGGGAAGCAGGATCCACGCAAGGGCGAACATGACCGCAGGTCCGATGATCCAGTTGAGAAACAAGGAAGTGCCCATCAACCGGCGGTCCGCGGTGACCTCCCCGATCTTGGAATATTTCACCTTGGCGAGCACCGGGTACATCATCGCTAGCAGCCCGATGGCGATGGGAATCGAGACCGTGTCGATCTTGATCGTGTCGATCGAGTCGTTGAGCCCCGGAAAAGCCCTCCCGAGAATCAGGCCGACGGCCATGGCGAGAAGAATCCAGATCGGCAGATACCGGTCAAGTGTCGAGAGTCTCTTGGTGACCGATCCTTCTTCAACGACAATGGGTTCGGTCATGTCACGTAGCGCTACTCGCGAGTCGGTTTGTGAGTTCTTGCACCGAAGCATCCATGTGTCCACAGTATGGACGACGGATAGGGGTTGCAATGTGAAACCCATAGATCTGTATCACGGATTGTGATACGCTCTGTACATGGCAGACGCGATTTCCGTGAGACTCGACGAGGCGTCGCTTCGAGCGCTAAGACTACTTGAGGCGACGGGATTCTCGCGTTCTGAGGCGATTCGTACCGCTTTGGTGCAGGCCGCAGATCAACTCGGAGCAAGCCTGGCGCTCAAGGCCGAAATCGCAGCACTCGAAGCGGATGAGGACGATCGTGCTGAGATGGCGGCAGTGGCTGCGCTGATGGAGGACCTCCGTGCGCCGGGGTGACGTATTCACATTTCGTATTCCGAAGGGTGTCGGCCGCGAACAGGCAGGAAATCGGTACGGCGTCATCGTGCAAGCCGACGCTTTCTTGCCCAGATCGGTGGTCCTTGTTGCGCCAACATCGACGTCGGCCCGCCCTGCATCATTTCGTCCGGAGGTCGAGCTGGGCGAGCAATCGACCCGTGTCCTCGTCGAACACGTTGGAGCCGTCGATGTGAGTCGCCTTGGGAATCTTGCCGGCCGCTTGTCACCTGAGGAGATGTGGGGAGTTGATTCGGCACTTATCACCGTGTTCGGGGGATGAGGGAAGCGGGACTATTCACGATGTCAGTGTTCGGCTGACCAGTGAGCGAACCTGAGGTGACTCCTTCGCAAGACCGAACCATGGATCAGCCGTATGGACCGATGACGTACGCCATCGGAGCCCTTGGAGTCTTCGCTGTGTTGTTCGTCATTGGCGGGGCAACCGGATGGTGGACCGCCGCCGAGAACGAACAGGCGATCGGGGAGATCTCTCGATGGTGTGAACGGGTCAGCGGCGGCATCATGCGCGAACCCATCAACACCCTTGGGAACCTCGGATTCGTCGTGTCCGGTCTTGCGATGTTTGCGGTCCTTGCGTCGGATACGAAGCGGGGAACACCGCGGATCAACCGGTTCATAGGGAACCAACCGATTGCCCTGCTCTATGCCTCGGCAACAATGTTCCTCGGTCCCGGGTCGATGGTCATGCACGGCAGTCACACGTTCTTCGGCGCTTGGATTGACAACGTATCGATGGTCGCCTACATCCTCGTGCCGTGGGTGTTCAACCTCGCCGTGCTGGGACGCTGGAAGGACCGCCTGTTCTTCACGGTGTACGGCACCGTGCTTGGGGTGTATGCGTTCAGCTACTGGTTCTTCGGCCATGATCTCGGGATCAGCCTTGACCTGTTTGGTGTGTCGATCGCGCTCTGGCTGATATCTGAGATCCTGTATCGATTCTGGTCGACCGGATTGCGATGGTGGTCGGGATTCATTGGGTTCCCAATCGCATTTGTGTTCGAGATAACGCCGGCTGACATCGTCAGCGACATCCCGGGGCACTGGTGGGTCATTCTCTTCTGGCTTCCCGGGTTGCTCGCAACTTCGCCGCCCGTGACCAGACGGACGTACACACCGTGGTT
>QQUL01000361.1 GCA_008501565.1 Armatimonadota bacterium | reverse complement strand
CGGGGCAGCGCTGTCGATGCTGTTGGGTCGGATGATGAGTACAGCGTGAGCTACACCTACGCCGAAGCGACCGGCGGGCGCAACACGCTTCGCCGAACCGGAATGACGCTGCCGTCAGGAAACGTCATCACGTACTCGTACGAATCCACGGACAGCCACGACGATGACGTCAGCCGCATCACAGAAGTGAAGGACGGCGCGACGTCGCTCTGTGCATACGACTACCTTGGCGAGGGCCGAGTTGTCGGCATGACCTACGACGTACCTGACGTCTTTCGGCTGCAATACGGCTCGACTTCCGGAGATTATCCCGATCTGGACCGATTCAACCGAGTCACGAGTGATCGGTGGACCAAGGACCTTGCTACTGATCGAGACTTCTTCGACACGGATATCACGTACGATCGCAATGGGAACATCACAGTCGTCGAGGACAACGTCCACACGGGGTTCGATGTCAGCTACGACATCGACGATCTCGATAGAGTCACACGCGCCGAAGAAGGAACCTGGGGCGGATCGAGTATTTCCAGCCGCACGCGCGATCAGCAGTGGACCCTCGATCATGTGGGTAATTGGGGCGTCGCTAAGCTGGACCTGAACGGAGACGGGGATTTCGTAGACACTGACGAGTCGAACGACGATCGAACCCACAACAAGGCGAACGAGCTGACAGCACGAGACACCGACGACAACGGCACAGACGACTTCACTTTGACGTTCGACGCCCTCGGCAACCTGACGGATGACGCCGAATCATACGAGTACGAATACGATGGTTTTGGGCGGCTACGGAAGATCAAGGACGCGTCTGACAGCTCGTTGATCGCGGAATACCGCTACAATGGCCTCGGTCACCTAACCGCGCTGCACGAGGATACCGACGACGATTCCGACGTTGACACCAATGACACCTGGTTCTACCGGATGCTCAACGAGCGGTGGCAGTGGGTGGCGACTATTCGCAGTGGCGATACCTATCCCAAGGAGGAGTTCGTGTCACACAAAGGTGGGTTCGCTGCAGAACATACCCTGCTTAGCGACCTCCCCATATGCAACAATCGCGATAGAGATACCAGCTGGACCGACGCCTCGGACCAAGATCTCGAATCGCGGACTTTTCTTTCACACAATCGACACTCGGACTTGTCCGCGATTATAAGCGACTCTGGACATATGGTGGAATGGTATTCATACCGAGGCTTCAGTGACTCCTTCGGCATCCCGCGGGGCGACACAGATTCCGATGGTGTTACCGATAGTAGTGACCGAACTAATATCGACAATTGGTCAGCTGGGTATGACGTTCGCTACGATGTAAATCTATCCGGAACCATCGATCAGAATGACAGCACCGCAGCAACCGACCTCACCCTTGGTCGCGGCGCCACTAGCTCTGTTGGCAATCGCGTTTCCTATTCCGCATACAGCACACTAGCTCACACCAATATGCTCCTCGCCCGTAATCGAGTAACAAACACCTCCCTAGGCACATGGATAACCAGAGACCCCTTGTTCTCTGGTGACTCTGATTATCTATCGTTTGCCTCAGCTCACACCCACGTAACAGACATCGCGACCTTAGGCTTCCGAGACCATACACGGTCGGACGCGATGAACCTCTATGGATATGTGTCCGGTCGATTCACAGTTCTCACAGATCCATTTGGGCTAGAGAGCGCCGACTGCTATTGCCTCTACACTACGAACTCAGACTCACAGGCCAGGCTCGAGCCCACCGATGATTTAAACTTCTTTGGCCAGACGAAATACAAATGCACTTACACAGAATGGGTGTTGGTCGAAGAAAAATGCTCCCCCTGTAGGCAAGTGTGTCCTAAGAAGCGATATAAGAAGGCTAGCTGTCCGGCAAATGCGTTCGTGTATGGCGCCATGCCCTTTTGCGATTGTTCACTCCTCATGAAGACCGAGTGCTTTGACAACCTTTCTTCTCCAGGTGGTGCGATCATCAAGATCTGGGATCCTATGCCAAGAATTGAGCTGCATCATTGGAGAAAATACGCCGACAAATTCATCCCGGACATTCCGGATGTGTTCATTCCCTTCTAATCAAACAACACGTTGGCTAGGGTGGATATCTCTTGTAGTAATTGATGTCGTGATATGACAATACAACATGGGAAGCGTGACACACTAATCCAGCTCTCGCCAATGGGCATGCGGCTCTTGTCTGCAATATGTGGCGCGGTTGTTGGCGGCCTCGTCATCATGGTGATAGCCGCAGCCCTCGGATTCAGCCACACCTCACGCGACCCTATACTGAGCGTTGGGTTGTTGGTCGGCCTGAGCCTCGGCTGTCGCTTCCCCACTGCGCTTCGACGGATGTACCTAGCTATTAACTACTCCATTCGCGGTTAACTCACACATGGAAGTCACCATCTGTCAACCTGCCTTGCTAACCCAGCTAAGACAGCCAAACCGAATCTCGCGCCTCTTGGGACTGATCAGCGAAGTGTAGATCGGTCTCAAAAGGCGACTCACAACGGCTCCGGTCTCCAGACTCGGTTTTCTCGAAAGCTCTGTGCCTTTCGAGAACTCGAGCCCCTCGCCAGTTCCGCACTTTCATCAAACCTCAGCGGGCCACCGGATGAGCCTCCTACTCCCATAATCGGCGTGTGCATGTTCAGCGATCTCAGCACCGTCAGTAGCCACGGATCGGGTTGGGGCGGGCTCTAATGCGCGAAGGCCGGCAGGAGCAAGGCGAAGAAGCCGGGCAGGAGGTCCGCAAACCACCTCCACCGGCGCGATCTCGATCCCCGGCGCAGACGTGGAGCAGCTCCAGGCGCTTGTCAGGGCGCTCAATACCGGCGGGAACGCCACCTTGCGATACGACGGTCAGAACTGGAGCTTGGGGACCGAATAGGTTCCACAACAGGCACAATCCAATCGCTAGAGTTCGCCCTCGGGCCAGGGGTTGCCCCTCTTGGGCTGGGAACACCACCCCCCCATTCTCTCCCAGGAGCAGCCCCTGGCCCACTATCATGGCCGCACCAAGGACGCGTCACCCTGCCTGATTGTCGGCCGCAACGATTCAGGGTCCATCGCAGTGTCACAGCAAGATCGCACCAGGGCATGCCGCCGAACGCGATGGCGCGTCGCTTTGAATCGGTTGCCCCTTCCATCAGCTGTCGAGGCTGGTGCCGCATGAGCAGTCGGCGCGACTTCGAGGTCTTCTTTCGCGACGACACCCGGCCGGCCGTGTTCGTGCCCGCCGAGGACTGCCTGGCGTTCCTAGAGATCGTGAGAACCGCCGAGGTCCAGCCTCAGGACCCCGAGTGCCTCGACGCCGCCTCACGCGGAGATGGTGACCCTCATCATCTCCTGGTGTTCCGTCGCGGGGCGGACACGGCTGAGCTCGATGGGCTCGTTCACCTGTTCGTCACCAGGAGGCGTCGCAGGTAGCTCCGGTGGGGGGCTATGGGTGGGCAATGTTTCCCGGCCCATCCTGGCGCTGACGTCGTCTCGTCCAGCGCCCCCTACCACCTACGACGCCTCTAGCCGTGCTATCATCGGGTGCCTGGACTCGGGACTGGCCAGCAATGGGTGCGAAGGCCGAAGGCATGAACCGGGATCAGACAACGCCCGGGGCCGGGTGTTCGTGAGGGCGCTCGGCTCCGGCACTATCCTCCGCATTTTGAAAACGATCAAGCTCGGCGGGTGAGCCGAGCTGGTGCTGTTCCGACGGGAACGGCTACCTAAGAATGGCGGCGACATCTGCCCGTCGTCCAGCTCAAGCGCGCTACGTGGCAAGAGAGTCTCGCGGTAGTCGTCCTTGGGGATACCACGTCCGCTGCGCGCCCGATTCTCCCGGTCAGCGCTATAGCCACTGGTTTAACGCCGAGTTCGTCGTTCGACAACTTCGCTTCGACTGGATGGAACCGTCGATTCGTGGCCTCTGAAGTCAGTTGACTGCTGCACCAGCCTTTCGACTCTCGATCTCGACTACCCGCGATGCCCGCAGGTAGGGATGACGATCAACTCAGGATCGGGGCCGGACTGGGCATTCTGGAGGGACACGGGATTGCTCTATCTACCCTAAATCCGTCGCGCGATCTCCGCAGTGGCAGAGACGCTCTGTTGTAGCGACTCACTTGCATCGAGCACTCGGCGGACGGTTTCCGAGTCGTGCGGCTGGGGCTCAAAATCGCCACCAAACGGCGTCTCAGTTGCCGCGCGCTTGAAATCCAAGGCCGCGGCGCGCAACCGCTCGGCTTCCTTGCTTCGAGGTCGTTCAATGGTTCCATACTTGACCCAGATGTCATGGGCTAGCACCTTCAGCTTCCTCATGCGGCTGACTAAGACGGCTTCCGTTTTCACGTGATCTTCGTGAACTCCACCCAGCCTGTAGTACACGACAACCAGTTCGGTGAGTTCCGACACTTCGCGCTTAAGCTGAGCGCATTGTTCGCTTACCGCGGAGCAGTTTGCGCGCTTGACCTCTCCGCGCCGAGTGACCTTCGTTGTCAAGTAACTACCAATTCCGGCAGATGCAAGAAGCTTGCAGATGTCAATGGCAGATTCAACCCAAGTCATTAGGACGCGCAGGTCTCTGGGCTATCCACGAGACTTCCTGTCAGCGCGCAGCACACAATCTCTGATCTCGTCCGCGAGGGTTGGGTCGTCATCGCAACGAATATCGAACGTCTTGTAGAATACTGCTTCGCCGTGTTGGGCCGCAAATTCTCCGAAAGCTCCATCTAAGAAGCTCGTTGCGAATCCCTCGACATTTGACAGATTGAGTACAATTCGTTCGCCTTTTTCATTCCACAACTTCAGTAAGACATCTTCATAGAATTGCTGGCCTGAGTGCTCCCCGTCTCGTCGAAAACGACCACCTGGGAATCGTGTGAATTGTTTGCTGAAGTTGTACTCCACGACTATGGCTTTCTGAGCGTCCATACGATCAGTGTTCCTCCGACGTGACCCGGAAACTGCTCGCGAAGATTCGGAGCACCTTTTTGGTAGCGATACCGACCCCGGCCGCTGATTATGTCGAGCGTTCCACTGGGTGCGAGGTCTATGAGTTCGATGAGCGCGTACAAGCCGTGGCCCCGGCGGCCATCTCTGAATCGACTGCTTCCCCGTTCGGTTGCTTCGTCAATCAGTTCGCCGTCGTTTGCTGCGCGTGCGGTCAACCGCGCCAAGAGCCCCTTGCGGCGAATTGTCGTCGGAATTCCTACACCTTGATCCCAGAACACGAATCGGAGTGTCTGTGCGGATTGCGAAACGATTCCCGCCGCCCACCACATACGCTCCATCCAAGGTAGCCTTGTGCGCTTGATGTAAGCATGATCAAGCGCGTTTGTTGTTGCGTCCGTCAGAGCCCGGTAGAACTTCTGATTCCAACTGCGATCCATTGCTATCATATTGGAGAGGACGGGTGTGAAATGCTCTCTCAGCTGAGCAATCAGCTCTCCCCTCGTGTGATTGTCGGCATATATCTTGAACCAGGCTCGCTCTTGCTTTGATAGCTGAGGGCTTGGAACTCCTAAGAGATCGAATACTCCCAATCACACCATTACGTTGTACGAATCATG
>QQUL01000115.1 GCA_008501565.1 Armatimonadota bacterium | reverse complement strand
CTAGGACCCTGTTGATTAAATCGGTGCTCGCGTTCGGGTTTGTGGTGTGTGAGACTGCGCGTTATGCAAGGTTTACACAATCCGAATCGTGAGTTGTTGGATGCTGAGGCGTTGTGCCGTCAGCTTGTTGATGAGGGGTCGGTGTATGCGTTTTTGGCTGATCACCGCACTGAGGTGTTCCCTGATGACATGTTCGAGGATCTCTTTCCGTCATCTCGGGGTCGTCCGTCGATACCGGCTGGGGTGATGGCCTCGGCAATGATCCTCAAAGAGTTGGAGGGCTTGTCTGATCGTCAGGCTGCTGAGGCGTTGCGCTGCGATATCCGTTGGAAGGTCGCATGCGGGTTGGCTCTTGACGACGAAGGGGTGCACTACACGGTGTTTACGTATTGGCGTCAACGTCTTGGGAAGTCTCAGTCCCCGAATCGGATTGGAGACGCAGTTCGTCAGGTCGTTGACGCTACTGGCGTGTTGAGTGGGAAGAAGCGTCGTGCGTTGGACTCGACGCTGGTTGATGATGCAGTTGCTACTCAAGACACGGTGACCCAGTTGGTGTCCCAGATACGGCGGGTCCGCCGCCTGGTCCCCCGAGCGAAGATGGTTGATGTCACAGCTCACGACTATGACGCTTCAGGGAAACCGGTATGTGCATGGGATGATCCTGACGCAAAGGCTGCCCTTGTATCGGGGCTCGTCAACGATGCTGTGGCAATCCTTGATGCTGTTGACGATATTCGACTCGACGACAAAGCTGCCGACGCGGTTGGTCTGTTGGCCCTGGTTGCTGGCCAAGATGTTGAACCCGGTGATGGGGAAGGAACATGGCGGATTGTTGATGGCACCGCCAAAGACAGGGTGATCTCAACGGTCGATCCCGATGCCCGCCATATGCACAAGTCGGTGTCTCAATATCGCGACGGATACAAGGCCCACATCGCGGTTGAACCAGAAACGGGGATCATCACCGCATCCACGTTGACGGCAGCCAACATTGGTGACGGTCCCATTGGTGTTGACCTCCTTGATGGTGAAGGTCCCGGGTTGCAGGTTCTTGCAGATTCGGCATACGGGTCTGGCGAGGTTCGTGCCGCCCTCAAAGATGGGGAGCACACTGTTGTAATCAAACCGATTCCGCTAAAACGTAATCATCGCCTTGGCGACGACCAGTTCACCCGGGACGATTTCATTGTTGACTACGACAACGAAACAGTGACCTGCCCCAACAACGTCACGGTCCCCGTTGCCGCCAGTGGCGCGGCAACGTTCGGTGCCAAGTGTCGCGGCTGCCCGCTGCGGCAACGATGCACGTCAGCAACCGATGGCAGAACCTTCCGCGTTGGTGACTTTGATCAGCTCCTTGCCCAAGCCCGAGCCCAATGGCAGGCGCAACACGGCACTGATGACTACCGGCAATATCGGCCCATGGTTGAACGCTCCATCTCATGGATCGTCACCAACGGGCACCGACGAGTCAGATACCGCGGTGTCGAAGCGAACCGGGCACAGCTCGCCCTACGAGTCGCCGCTATCAACCTGCGTCGGCTCGTCAGCCTCGGGCTCAACCACAACGGACACGGCTGGGCAGTCACCTGACACCGAATCCCGACCCGACACAGCCTTCAACAGGCCAGAAAGCGTGAGCCAAAACCGTGAATCGACCAACATCACACCACCACATACTCAAACCGAGAATTGGGCCACCCAAAAGCAGATTGTTCAACAGGGTCCTAGTGGTCTGTCACTAGCGCGCTGCGATGCACTCGATTTCGACCTGAAAACCACCGGGGAGCGCGCCTGCCTGGAACGTCGAACGGGCTGGCTTTGCCTCTCCCACGTACTGGGCATACACCTCGTTCACGGCCGCGAAGTCATCGATATCTGCAAGAAAGATCGTGGTCTTCACGATGTCGTCGTAACCAAGACCGACATCGCCGAGAACCGCACCGATGTTCTTCATCACCTGATGCGTTTGATCCGTGACAGAACCGGTGATTGCCTCCCCGGTTTCAGGAACAAGGGCAACCATTCCCGAACAGAACACCAGGCCATTCGCCTCGGTTGCGATGCTGTACGGCCCCATGGCAGCAGGCCCGTGAGGAGTCGAAAGAATCTGTTTGGGCATGTTTCCTCCAGAAGTCAGAAGTCAGAAGTCAGACGTCAGATCAGGAGAACGACTTGCCGCAGCCGCAGCCGCCTGTCGCGTTGGGGTTCTCAATCGCAAAACCCGCACCGTCGAGGCCATTGTCCTTGAAGTCGATCGTTGCTCCGGCGACCATCAGGATGCTGTCGGCATCAACCACGACGGACACGCCGTCGGTGGTGCTAACGATGTCCGTCTCGTCGATGACGGAGTCAAAGAACATGTCGTATGCGTAGCCAGAGCAACCGGCCCGCTTGACACCGAGACGAAGTGCGCTGGTCTCGCCACCATCGGCGTCGATCAGCTCCCTGACCTTTGAGGCAGCACTCGCGGTGAGGGTGACCCCCGGGGCGGGTGGTCTTTCCGCTGAGAATCGGACATCTTCAGTTGTCTGGGGTTCCTGGACGGTCACGGCGCCTCCACCAATTGTTGAGTTCGACTCTCGATGTTACCGGTCAGATGCGCCATCTTCGACGAAATCTCAATCTGAACGCGTACCCAGGGCTCCATTGGACATATATGTCCCGTGCAGCCCTGGGTACGCGGGATCGGATGCGCTTGGCGTCGGTACCCTCATCAGTATGAGTTTGGAAGCCGTGAACTTGGAAGACAGTGTTCGGGCAACGCTTGCCAATGTGATCGATCCCGAGCTTGGGACTGACATTGTCGATCTCGGGATGGTCGGCGACGTGTCGGTCGTCGACGGACATGCGAGGGTCGGTCTCGCTCTCACGATCGCGTCGTGTCCGATGCGGGGACAGATCGAGGGGGATATCAAGCGCCGCGTTGAGGCAATCCCGGGCATCACCGAGGTGGAGATCGTGACCACCGTGATGTCCCAGGATCAAAGATCAACCCTCATGGAGCGGGCAAGGAAACGTGCCCGAGAAACCGCCACACCCACGGCAGTCAGCCCATCGACACGTGTTCTCGCGGTCAGCTCGGGAAAGGGCGGCGTCGGCAAATCATCACTCAGTGTCAACCTGGCACTCGCAATCGCAGCCCAGGGACATACCGTCGGATTGCTTGACGCCGATATCTGGGGTTTCTCGACACCTCGAATGCTCGGAGCGACAGACACGCGGCTGGTCGCAAACGAGGAGCGAAAGATCGAGCCAACGATCGCCAACGGGATCCACCTCGTCTCGACCGGGCTGCTTCTCGAGGACGAGGCGACGGCACTCATGTGGCGCGGCCTCATGCTGTCCAAGGCGCTCGAACAGTTCCTCAACGACGTCGCATGGCCAGCAGACCTCGGATATCTCATTGTTGACATGCCCCCAGGAACCGGTGACGTGCAGATGGCACTGTCACGGATGCTCCCACAGGCGGAGATGGTGGTGGTGACGACGCCCCAGCTCGCAGCCCAGCGCGTTGCGGCTCGTGTTGCAGACATGGCGCGTCGCTCCCACATGCCGATCGTCGGTGTCATCGAGAACATGGCGGGATTCACGACGGCCAGTGGCGAGCACTACTCGATCTTCGGTGCAGGAGGCGGTGCCGCATTGGCTGAAGAACTTTCGGTGCCGCTCATCGCCTCCATACCCATCGACCCGTCGGTGAGCGAGGGAAGCGACGCAGGGAAACCCATCGTGCTCCACCGACAGGACACCGCCGCGGCCATCGCCATCACGGAAGCGGCAGCCAAGATCACCGAGATTCTTCCACCCCTCGCCCTCGACAACTGCATCGGGAGACTGTCGTCACTCGCCGCGCTGGTTCCCGACAAAGAATGACCTGAGTCATGAGTTCAGCTTGCTGAACTCCAAGCAACTCGACGTAGTCGGGTTGCCGACGTCGGACGTCAGATGACCGATGACCGGTTCTTCAGACGGTGTCGGACAGCCCGTAATCCGTAATCCGGGCGACGCTTTGCGTCGCCCTAGCCGCAGAGTTCTTTTACCAGGGGGTACGGGTTGATCCAATCGGAGCCTGGTGGGGCGTACTGGAAGTGGAGATGTGGCAGGTAGTCGGGGGCGTTGCCCGAGCTCCCGTTGAAACCGATCGTGTCACCGACGTTGACCGCCAGCCCGCCCCTGACACCGCTTGCGAGAGACTCAAGGTGGGCGTAGTAATACCTCGCTCCCGAGTTGCCCGTCAGATAGATCGAGATGCCGCCAAGCGAGCTGTTCGATGTTCGGGTGATCACGCCTGACTCGATCGCAGCCAGAGGTGCATTGCGAGCCGCCATCATGTCGACACCCTTGTGCGTCCGACCCCCCGACCGTCCTGCACCCCAGGTGTCTGAGAAGCTCGTCGCGGCGTTCACCGGACATGTCTTGCCCGATGTGACCACCGGGGGCGGAACATTCGGGATCGTCGTGGTCGTTGCTGGCGGAGCGGTTGTCGTCGTTGCCGGTGCAGCGGTCGTTGCCGGTGAAGGTGCGTCGGTGGTCGTCGTGGTTGTGGCAACCGTCGCGGCCACGGTGGTCGAGGTTGCCGCTGCAGCGGCTGCAGCAGCCGCAGCGGCCGCAGCACGCTGTTCCGCCACACGCTTGAGCCGCGCCTCTTCTGCAAGACGCTTCTTCTCTTCCTGGACGCTGAATGCAATCGCCACGGAGTTGTACGCCGTGTCAGCATCCTCAAGTGTCTTGAGGATCTCGTCACGCAGTTCGGTGATCTCGGCAACAAGCGCTACCTGGGCGGCGAGCGATTCGTCAAGGGTTTGTTGCTGATCCCTGTGCACAGCCTCGGCCGCTTCTAGCCCTCGAAGTACGGCAAGGTCGCGCTCACCGAGCAGTTGGAAATACTCACTCTGCACGGGAAGGTCTTGAAAGGTCTCCGCGGCGAAGATGCGCTCTGTGCCGGTTGGACCGCCCGACATGTACCGGCTCCGGACGAGCTCGAGCACTTCCACCTGCTTGTCAGCGATATCGAGTTCAAGGGCAGCGACCGACTTTGCGAGGTCAGCGATCCGTTCACGAGCTATTCCCTCGTCAGCAACCGCTGTCTCGAACCGGGCGGTCGCTTCAGAGAGAGAGTTTGCCGCGGCGGTGCGCTCAGCGAGCGCCCGATAGACATCCGCCTGCGTCAGTTCTGACGTCGTCTGTGCATAGGCGGGGGCGGCGATGGCAAGTACAAGTGCCACGGCGACGACGACTGGGTTTCGCATTGTCCACCTATCGAGCGCGAACTTCTGTCCGTTCCTCCGCCGTGCCCACTTCGAACCATACAGCCGATTCATCAAAAAGCTTCTTCAACTGGACTGCGACCTGCTGCACGGCTGCTGCTCGGAGCCCTGTTGGAATCCCTTCGTACACAACGTCGACGATGCCACCAATGGTTCCCGCTCCACCCAGAACGGCGGAGAGGACTTGCCGCTCACGCTCAATTCGATGGTCGATGTACTCGTTGATCGCCGCCCCGGCATCATCGATCGGGTCACCGTGGCCCGGCTCCAGACGAGCAACCGCGAGATCTC
>QQUL01000314.1 GCA_008501565.1 Armatimonadota bacterium | reverse complement strand
AGTCGCCGTACGAGTCCTTCCATCCGAGTTCTGCTGCATCGACAACAAAGAATGCTGCTGACCCGATCAGCATGCCGACTGACAGCAGCACGCTCCCGATCCTTGGCGCGATGTCCCTTCGATACATGGAGGTTCCGAAGGTCAAATAGCCAAGACCGAGGACTCCCATCCACAGAGGCGAAGCCCAGGTGATCCCGATGCTGACGACAACACCGACCGTGGCAAGCACCAAACCGATCATGCCGGGGGTGCCGAAGCCTCCATGCCTCTTTCCGAGCGCAACGAGCACGAACACGCTGAGTACGCCTGCAACTCCCACGCCCATTGCGAGAAGCAGGTACACCGCAAGCCAGGGGTCGTCGCCATTGCCGCTCCTGTCAGCCAGAAGCCCGAGCGAGACGACACCGGTTGAAATCAGCCAGAACGCCGCAGATGTCAGCGCTAACGTCCCTGCGCGAATTGTTGTTGTGGTTGGCACTGCCATTCCTCCTGAGTGTGTGGAGGCGTACAGGGCTGCGAGGAACTTTGGTTCGCCGAATCGATCGAGAGTGGCGCGTTGAGCGGTGTCAGGATCGGTACCAGTGGCGAGCATCCCCTCAACCGTTGAATAGAGATGATCTTCCATCTCGCCAACGAGGTCGTCGAGGTTGCTGCACCATCGAATCTCCGAGCGCATGGTGCTCAAGTATCCGTCGATCAGGGCGTATCGGGCCACGGGACACCCTTCAACACACTGCCGATGGCATCCGAGAACGATTGCCATGCCAAGCGATGCTCACCGAGCGCACCCCGACCCTTGTCCGTCAGCCGGTAGGTACGTCTCCGTCTTCCTTGCACCACCGTCCACTCGCTGCTGAGGTAGCCACCCTTGGCCAATCGATGCAATGCGGGGTAGACCGTTCCTTCCGGAAGGTCGAACTCGTCATCACTGCGCTCACGCAATTCCGTGATGATGAGATACCCGTGCTTCGCACCGTCGGACAGGACGGCAAGCAACAGGAGATCGAGGTGCCCTTTCAACGCTTGTCCACTCATACCTAGAGAACCTACACTATGTTTTCCTAGGTGTCAACCGTGTTGGGAGGATTCAATGGTTCAGCTGACGACGGAGTTTGTCTTCACGTCATACCAAAGCGTCCAGACACCAAACGCCACAAGACTGAGACCGCTGAGCCACTCTCCGCCACTGTCGGGGAACGTCGCTCCAGCGACGACCCCGAGGAAGAACAGCCCCGACCACCGGTACTGATGGCTCTGGGTCAAGAAGATGACAGCGACTGCGAGCAGAGAGAACAAGGACACCATTCCGCCGAGGGTGTAGGGCAGCTCACCCCATGCCATATCGAACACGTCCTCGACGAGGTTTCCCGTGGCCGAGGCAGCCATGGCAATTGCCACGATCGGTAGGAGGAACGCTCCCCTACGGATGGGCGACGGTCTCCACAGAAGCGCAAAAGCAACGGCAGCGGTGCCCCAGGCAACGGTGGTGAGCATCGCAGCCGTGTAGTCAATGACTGACGAAGGCGAGTGGTAGACCGGATCTGTGAGGGCGACCGCTGCTCGGATTGCGACAAGAACGCCCGCGACAACGAACCACCAAGCACTCGTTCTGAGCGAAGCGGACGTTCCTTCCATCCAAGGAACACTACCCAAAGCTTCTATCCGCGGCCGCCGGCCACGTATGGAACTCCTCTAGAGCTCAATCTGTTGGAGATCGGCGACCTTCTCGGCGACCGCAACCGCGGCTTCCTCGAGTCCTGCCCGTTCGGCATCCGTGAGATCCACTTCAAGCACCTCTTCGACACCGTTGACGCCGAGTCTGGCGATGACACCGAGGTAGACGTCGGAGATGCCGTACTGGCCCTCCATCCAGGCACAGACCGGCATCTCGGCACCCTGGTCGTCGATGACGGCCTTCACCATGGAAGCGGCAGCCGCCGACGGTGCGTAGTACGCCGATCCCGTCTTCAGGAACGCGACGATCTCGGCTCCGCCGTTTCGCGTGCGTTCAACAAGTTCGTCGATCGTCGCTGCGTCAAGGACCTCGCTGATCGGTGTGTCCCCGATTGTGCACATTGACGGAACGGGAACCATGGTCTCGCCGTGGGATCCGAGCGTGACTGCGGTGACATCGAGGATGTCGGCGCCGGATGCTTCGCTGATGAAGTGGGCGAAACGGGCGCTGTCGAGCATCCCTGCCTGCCCGAGAACACGACCCTTCGGGAACCCTGACACATCGGCACAGAGCGTCGTCATCTGATCGAGTGGGTTGGTGACCACGATGATGACAGCGTTGGGCGAGTACTTCACGATCTCTTCGGTGACTGCCTTGACGATCTTGGCATTGACCCCGAGAAGGTCCATGCGACTCATGCCCGGCTTGCGCGGCAACCCAGCGGTGATCACGACCACATCGGAGTCTGCGGTGTCGGCGTAGTCGTTCGTCCCTGTGACGATGGTGCGGTATCCGAGGATTGGCCGGGATTGGTTCATGTCGAGGGCGAGGCCTTGTGGCAACCCTTCGACGATGTCGGTCATCACGACCTCATCGACGATGTCCCACTCGGCTATCCGCTGTACGGTCGTCGACCCGTATTTCCCTGCTCCCACCACCGTGACTTTGCTCATTGTGGCAATTCCTTTCAGTCGTCAATCCCACCGCTTCAGCTTCCATCTTCGACTTCTTGCTGAAAGCTGTAAGCCGAAAGCTGAAAGCTCCTCTCACATTCTGTCCACTACTGCTTGTGCAAACTCTGAGCACTTGACCTCGGTCGCGCCTTCCATGAGGCGTGCGAAGTCGTAGGTCACGATCTTGTCGCTGATCGCGGCCTCCATGCCCTTCACGATCAGATCGGCAGCTTCATTCCAACCGAGGTAGCGCAGCATCATCTCGCCCGACAGGATCACCGACCCTGGATTGACCTTGTCCATCCCGGTGTACTTGGGCGCCGTGCCGTGGGTTGCCTCGAAGATCGCTATCCCCGTGTCGTAGTTGATGTTGCCGCCCGGAGCAATCCCAATGCCACCCACCTGGGCGGCGAGCGCGTCTGACATGTAGTCGCCGTTGAGGTTCATCGTGGCGATCACGTCGTACTCGGCGGGGCGTGTCAGGATCTGTTGGAGGAAGGCGTCTGCGATGACGTCCTTGACGAGCAATTTGTCGCCGGGATCGCCGTTGCAATCCTCCCATCCGACGGCCACCTCGGAGAACCGCTCCCGAACGACCTCGTAGCCCCATTCGCGGAATGCACCCTCGGTGAATTTCATGATGTTTCCCTTGTGTACAAGGGTGACTGAGTCCCGGTTGTGGTCGAGTGCGTACTGGATGGCAGCGGCGATCAGACGCTTGCTCCCGGTTTCGGAAATCGGCTTGATACCGATGCCCGAATCCTTTCTGATATCCCAGCCGTATTCCTCGTCGAGGAAAGCGAGTAGCTTCGCCGCGCCCTCGGTTCCTGCCTCGAGTTCTTTTCCTGCGTAGACATCCTCGGTGTTCTCGCGAAAAATCACCATGTCTACGTCCTCGGGGTGCTTGACCGGTGAGGGAACACCGGCATACCAACGCACCGGTCGCAGACAGACATACAGGTCAAGGATCTGGCGAAGAGCCACGTTCAGGCTTCGGATTCCACCGCCCACGGGTGTCGTCAACGGGCCCTTGATCCCCACAAGATGCTCCCGGAAAGCATCGACGGTGGCATCGGGGAGCCACTCGCCCGTTTCGTTGAACGCCTTTTCGCCGGCAAGAACCTCCACCCAAGCGATCTCACGATCGCCTCCATAGGCCTTCGCAACCGCAGCGTTGAACACATTCTCCGCGGCTTTCCAGATGTCAGGACCAATGCCGTCTCCCTCGATGAAGGGGACGATTGGATTGTTCGGGACGTTGAGTCCTGCTTCTGTCTTCGTTATGGCTTCAGCCATCGGTTCTCTCCGTGATGTTGCTTGTTGGATCTGTTCAGGTCGTTCCGGTGGTCTTACGACGATGCCGCCGTCGCCAGCGCCACCGTGTTCGTGAGAAGCGAAGCTCTCGTCATCGGCCCCACGCCCCCCGGTACCGGTGTGATCGCCCCGGCAATCTCGACCACCTCGCCAAATGCTACGTCTCCGACGAGGCCATCGTCGGTTCGGTTCGTGCCGACATCAATCACGATCGCACCTGGCTTCACATACGACGCGTCAAACATTCCGGGCCGGCCCACAGCTGTGATGAGAAGATCCGCAGATCGGCACACCTCGGCGAGATCCGGGGTCCGAGAGTGCGCCTGGATGACCGTCGCGTCGACGCCCTTCGCACCGAGCATCAGCGCCATCGGACGTCCGACGAGGAACGACCGACCGACCACAACAGCCGTCATCCCCGACACGTCGATGCCGTAGTGATCCAATATCGTCATGACCCCTGAAGGAGTAGCGGGAAGCGGTGCCGGCTTGTCGAGCAGAAGGCGACCGAGGTTGAACGGATGAAGGCCATCGGCGTCCTTTGTTGGGAGGACCCGTTCGACAGCGGCTTCGCCGTCGAGATGATCAGGAAGGGGCAATTGCACGATCATGCCACTCACATCAGGCCGGGCGTTGAGTTCATCAACAGCAGCAAGGACCTGGGCCTGCGTGGCGTCAGCCGGCAACTTCACATCAATGGACGTGATCCCGACTTCCTCGGCATCCCTGTGCTTGAACCGTACATACGTGTGCGATGCAGGGTCGTCGCCGACAAGAACTGTGGCGAGTCCCACATCGACCCCACGAGCCTTGAGAGCCGCGACATCGCTACGAACCCGTGATTTGACGGCCTCGGCGACCTCCTTGCCTGAAAGAATCTGCGCACTCAATGTTTGAAATGCCTTTGTCCGGTGAACAGCAAGGCTACATCGTGCTCGGTTGCTGCCTCGGTGACCTCGCCATCACGGACAGATCCACCCGGCTCCACGATCGCGGTGATGCCGGCAGCCGCGAGGGCATCCGGGCCATCACGGAATGGAAAGAATGCATCGGAGGCACAGACCGCCCCGGCGGCTCGATTCCCGGCCTTGGCAAGTGCTCGTTCGGCGGCTCCGACCCGAGACTGGTCCCCGGCTCCGACGCCGACTGCCGCTCCATCCTTGACGATGACGATCGCATTCGACTTGGTGTGTGCGCACACGACCCATGCAAATTCGAGGTCGGCACGCTCGCCATCAGTCGGCTCTCGGGTCTTGACAACCCACTGTTGCGAGTCGCTCGGAGTGCCGTCTCGTTCCTGAACGAGGTAACCGTCGTCGATTGTCCGCACATCAGTCGCGTGTGATGAAGGGCCGGGAGCGATCAACACCCGGAGGTTCTTCTTCGACGAGAGGATTTCGGCTGCCCCCTCGGTTATCGATGGTGCGAGCACTATCTCGACGAAGAAGGAAGCAATGGCCTCAGCGGTTTCGGTGTCGAGCTCGCCGTTGAGTGCGACGACGCCTCCAAAGGCCGAGAGCGGATCGCACTCCCATGCCTTGGTAAACGCTTGGTACATGGAGTTACCGGTTGCGGCACCACAGGCGTTCATGTGTTTGAGGACCGCGGCCGAGGTGGCTGGCAGGTCGTTAACGAGCCGCCATGCCGCGTCGGCATCGGCGTAGTTGTTGAACGACATCTCCTTGCCCTGGATCTGCTCGGCATGCACCCACCAGCCGTCAGAATCATCGGGTGCGTACAGGCGAGCTGCCTGTTGCGGGTTCTCGCCGTACCGAAGGTCATGCCACTTCCTGAGTGCAAGGACGCGTCGTTCGCCGTCGTCTGCCTCAAGCCAGTTGACGATGGCAGCGTCGTAGCGAGCCGTGCGGAAGAAGGCCTCCCTGGCAAGGTCGAGGCGCAGCTCGGCCGTGGTACCTCCACTGGCGATCGCCTCGACGATGTCGGGGTATCGGTCGGGTGCCACGACGACGGCGACCCATGCATGGTTCTTGGCTGCGGCTCGAATCAGGGTCGGACCCCCAATGTCGATGTTCTCGACTGCCGTGGCATGATCGGCCCCCGATGCCACGGTCGATTCGAACGGATACAGGTTCACGACAACAAGTTGAAACGTCTCGATCCCACGGTCATCAAGATCGGCTCGGTGATCCGAGCGGTCTGGATCCGCGAGGATTCCGCCATGGATTCGAGGATGGAGCGTCTTGACACGCCCGCCGAGCATCTCGCCAGCGCCGGTCACAGCCGAGACCCGCGTGACCGGGATTCCTGCCTCCTCGAGGTGAGCCGCCGTACCTCCAGAGGACACGATCTCAACGCCAGCGTCTACAAGCTGCGCTGCGAACGGCTTGAGATCGGTCTTGTCGGAAACGGATATGAGAGCCCGTGTGATCGCAACCTTGGTCACAGGACAGCCTCCTCGGTATCCGTCATCCACTCGACGGTTCCGTCTCTCACGGCGATCTCGCCACGGCCGAAGGCACTGACCACGGTGGGGTACAACCTGTGTTCGGCTTCCTGGATGCGGCGACGAAGTGCATCAACATCATCTCCGGGCAACACCACAACCGGTTCCTGGGCGATGATCGGCCCGTGATCCACGAGCTCGTCGACAAAGTGGACCGTCACACCAGTGGTGGATGCGCCACCTGCAAGCGTGTCCTCGATCGCGTGTGCTCCCGGGAAGAGAGGAAGAAGCGATGGGTGCGTGTTCAGGATCGCATCAGGGAATCGCTCGATGGCGCTCGGGGAAAGGATCCGCATGAATCCCGCCAGGACAAGGGCCTCGGCGCCGAGCCCGAGCGAGGCCTCAACAATCGCATCGGTGAAGCCTTCCCGGTCGTCGTAGTCCGCCCACTCAACGACCGTGGTGTCGATGCCTGCATTGCGCGCCCTCGTGAGCCCGTATGCGTCCGATCGGTCAGATACGACGCCAACGATCCGACAGCCGAACCCGGGGTCATGCGAGGCATCGAGGAGGGCCTGAAGGTTCGTCCCACTCCCTGAGATCAGAACCGCGATGGGGACCTTGGATGGCATCGACCGCCATTGTAGAAGGGGGCGGGCGGTTCGGATCTTCGACGCTACTCGTTGAGCGATCGATCTCGCATCGCGAGGTGCGGAAGCACCATGGAGTCAACGAACACCTCGGCGTCCCCGTCCCAGTTCCATGCAAGCATCTCGTCGCGGGTGCGTCGGCCCCCGATCCCCCTCATGATCTCAAACGAAGATGCCCGTACCGTGGCAACCGGCTCGTCTCGGCCGATGTTCCAATCCTGACCAGAGTCGGTGGCTTCGATCCTGAGTGTCGGGAGACGCAACGCCGCAAACATCGGTCGGAGGGAGCGCGCATGGCCTGCAGCGACGACATGCACCTCAGGCCGATCGCGTTCGTTCGTGTCGCCGTACGCATTCCGTATGTCGAACTCGTGGTGCATGAGATCACTGACCGCCGTTGCCGGCAGAATGGCTGGCGGAATGGGTCCGAACGCAGACATGATGAAGTCACCGACATTCTGGCTGTCGATCGTTTCGAGAACCGTGAGAGCGTCGTCGATCGTTCCATTCCACTCGGCGATCACCTCACCAAGAGACATGGATTGTCGTGCCGACACCTGGGCGTCTGTCCATTCATCGCTGGCAAATCCCTCAAAAACGAGGTTTGCGGCGTCGGCGGAGATCCCGGCGAGGTGCCTGACGACATCGGTGGCCGTCCAGTCCGGGCACGCCGGCACGACCCGATCCGGATCCTTGCCGTCCATGAACGCGATCAGCCGTTGCTGGCCTGCCCGATAGGTCGCTGCGTACATTGTACTTCCGTTCTGTGGGCCACAGTCGCGAATTTTCCGGTACTGGAACCCTGGGTACGCGCTGTTAGCGCATGGCTTGGAGCATGGCGGTGCCCATGTCGGTTGGTGTGGGTGCCACGACCACTCCGGCGGATTCGAGGGCTTCGATCTTGGCCTCGGCGGTTCCCTTGCCGCCCGAGATGATCGCACCGGCGTGACCCATGCGCTTGCCGGGAGGCGCAGACGTTCCTGCGATGAAACCGGCAACCGGCTTGTTCATGTTTGCCGTGATCCACTCCGCCGCTTCCTCCTCAGCAGTTCCGCCGATCTCGCCGATCATGATGACACCCTCGGTGTCGGGGTCGTCGTTGAACAGCTTCAGACAGTCGACGAAGTTGGTTCCGTTCACGGGGTCACCACCAATGCCGATGGCCGTCGTCTGGCCAAGCCCGTTGAGCGTCAGCTGGTGCACGGCCTCGTAGGTCAGGGTTCCTGAGCGAGACACAACGCCGATCCTGCCCGGCGTGTGGATGTAGCCGGGCATGATCCCGATCTTGCACTCCTGTGGGGTGATGACCCCTGGACAGTTCGGTCCCACGAGTCGCACATCGCGGTCCTGAAGGTACCGCTTTGCGATCACCATGTCAGCAACAGGGATTCCCTCGGTGATGCAGATGATGAGTGGCATGCCAGCCTCTCCGGCCTCCATGATTGCGTCCGCGGCGAACGGTGGCGGCACGTACACGACGCTTGCGTTTGCACCGGTTGCGTCCACCGCGTCGATCACCGATCGGAAGATCGGGACATCAGTGGCATAGGAGTCTTCTCGACCCTGGACACCGGAATGGTCGGTCTCTCCGGTGAACGATTCGGTCTGACCTGCCCGCGACGGATGGACCGCAGCAACCACGTTGGTGCCGTAGGCGATTGCTTTGTCCGTGTGGAAGCTTCCGGTCTTGCCGAGACCCTGAACCAGAACCCTCGTGTCCTTGTTGACGAGCACACTCATTTGGCCAACTCCACAATCTTGACAGCTCCATCTTTCATGTCCGCGGCGCTGACCACATTGAGCTCGGACTCATCGATGATCCGTTTCCCGAGTTCAACGTTCGTTCCTTCGAGGCGCACGACGAGCGGCACCTCAAGGCCGACTTCTTCCACCGCAGCCACGACACCTTCTGCGATCGTGTCGCAGCGCATGATGCCGCCGAAGATGTTGACGAAGATGCCCTTTACGTTCGGATCAGCAGTGATGATCTTGAACGCTGCCACGATCTGTTCCTTCTCGGCACCTCCTCCAACGTCGAGGAAGTTGGCCGGTTCGCCCCCGACGTACTTGATGATGTCCATGGTTGCCATCGCAAGGCCCGCACCGTTGACCATGCAACCGATCGAGCCGTCGAGTTTGATGAAGCTGAGCCCGAATTCCTTTGCCTGTGCTTCGGCTTCGTCCTCCTCGGACGGATCCCGAAGTTCGACGATTTCCGGGTGTCGGAAAAGAGCATTGGCCTCGAACGACATCTTGCCGTCGAGCGCCATCACCCGTCCATCGGTGGTGACGACGAGCGGGTTGATCTCGACAAGGTCGGTGTCGAGATCCACCGCGGCTTTGGTGAGCGCCTCGAGGAAGGCTGCGCCGTTCCGTGCTGCCTGACCCTCAAGGCCAAGACCGGCTGCGACCCGGGCAGCTTGGAAATCCAGCAACCCGAATGCCGGATCAATCTCTTCCTTGAGGATCTTCTCCGGTGTCTCTTCGGCAACCACCTCAATCTCGGTCCCACCCTCGGTGGATGCCATGACGATGTTGCGACTTGTGGATCGATCAAGCAGCACCGAGAGATAGAGCTCCGTGGCGATGTCGATGCCTTGTTCGATGTAGAGCCGGTTGACGGTCTTTCCCTCCGGTCCCGTCTGGACCGTCACGAGCGTCGATCCGAGCATGTTCCCCGCAAGCTCAGCAACTTTCGCCTTCGTTGCTTCGACGCCGCCGTCGATGCCGTCAAGGACAACATTGACACCGGCAAGCTCAGGATGCTCGATGAATCGGCCCTTGCCTCGCCCTCCCGCGTGGATCTGGGACTTCACAACCACGACAGGGTTCCCCGTCTCATTGACGAGTCTCGCCGCCGCGTCAGCGGCCGCCTCGGGGTCGGTGACCATGATTCCCGCCGGTACGGGTATCCCGGCGTCCTTCATCAGGGCCTTGGCCTGGTATTCGTGGATCTTCACGTGCCCTCCTCGGGAACGGATTGTGTGCGTGTCGTTGCCTACCGGTCAGTCCGGCGGGAAGGTCTCAGCGACCCATTCCTGAATCGTTTCAAGTGAAGTCCCCGGCCCGAAAATCCGGGCGATGCCCGCAGCCTCAAGCTCGGGAATGTCGGCGTCGGGGATGATTCCGCCACCGAACACGACCACATCGCCTGCGCCTCGCTCCACGAGTTCGGCGACGACGTTCGGGAACAGTGTCTTGTGTGCACCCGACAGAGCCGACAGTCCTACGCCATCAACATCCTCTTGGATGGCAACGGTTGCGATGTTCGCGGGTGTTTGATGCAGACCGGTGTAGATGACCTCGCATCCGGCATCCCTGAGGGCCCGGGCGACCACTTTTGCCCCGCGGTCGTGGCCGTCAAGGCCAGGCTTTGCAATGAGGATCCGCGTGGGCATCAGCCGATGGTAGTTCTGACGGTGACCTTGCTTCTGCTGGCCGGACAAGACTGGCCTAGAGTCAGAAGGTGATCGACCTCAATCCGATCCTTGTGCTCGGTGCCTCCCTCTCGCTGATCGCCATTGCCGTGGGGGTATCGGTGATCCTCAAGCTCGGGTTCGAGCGTTCGATCCTTTGGGCATCGGCAAGGGCTGCCTTCCAACTCGGAGTGGTGGGGTTCGTGCTCGCTCTCGTCCTCGACACGGACTGGGAGGGGTTGCTTGCCCTGGTGTGGGTTCTCGGCATGGTTGGGGTCGCCGCATGGGTCACTGCCAACCGCGCCGGGACGCGCTCGATCTTTCCCTCTGCTGCACTCGCAATCGGAAGCGCAACCGGCCTCTCGCTCGCTGTGGTCTTCGGATTCGGTGTGCTTCCCTTCGAACCGATCCAGGTCATCGTCATTGCAGGGATCACGATCGGAAACGCCCTCACGGGGACGGTGGTGTCTGCGGATCAGGTGCGCAAGCAGATGACGGAAGGGGCCGCCCAGGTCGAGGGGCTCCTTGCCCTCGGCTTTCCTGCACGTAAGTCATCGATGTTCGTCGTGCGTGAGGCAACACGCGTTGCCCTCCTCCCCCAGATCGAGCGCACGAAGGTCGTTGGGCTTGTTTCGCTTCCCGGGGCCATGGCTGGCTTGCTCATTGCAGGTGTCGAGCCTCTCGACGCCGTGGTGATACAGCTCGTCGTGATGCTCCTGGTGCTCGGAACGGTTGCCGTCTCAGCGACGGTGGTCGCGGTGTTCACGGCTCGCGCCGGCTTCACACCCGATCAACGGCTCAGAGAACTCCCGGGTCGGCGGTAGACCGAAAGAGCTTTCAGCTCTTGGCTTTTAGCTCTTAGCGACCCGCGATCCGTCGCTTCAGGGTGTACGGAGTTGCCCCACTTCTGACTTCTGACTTCTGAATGCAACAAGCTGTCAGCTTTCTGCTTCCGGGCTGAGGGCCGCTGGCCGCTCGAAGAGTTCGATCTATGGCTTGCCGCTTTCGGTCATCGGTCTTCGGTCTTCGGTCATCGGCGATCAGACATCAGACCTTCTCCAGGGGAGCCCACGCAAGGAGTAGTCGTTTCGTGCCGGGGCCGTCGAAGATCACAACGGCCTCGGCTCTGTCGCCGGCTCCGACGATGTCGCGGACGATGCCCTCCCCCCAATGCGAGTGGCGAACCCGGTCGCCGGCCTCGATGTCGACATCCGAAACGGTCGACGTTGGTGTCCTTGCTTCCAACGTCGCTGAACGCCGTGTTCGCTTCGTCTTCTGGGTGAGGCTTTCCGGTATCTCGCTGAGGAACCGGCTCGGGCCATTGAAGTTGTTCTGTCCCCAGAGGTTCCGGCTCCATGCCCGCGTGAGGTACAGGCGCTGCTCGGCTCGTGTGATTCCCACGTAACAGAGGCGTCGCTCCTCCTCGAGCTCCTTGGGGTCACCGAGGGCCCGCATGTGCGGGAAGACGCCATCTTCCAGCCCGGTGAGGAACACCGCGGGGAACTCAAGGCCCTTTGCGTTGTGGAGGGTCATCAGGGTGACGTTCGACGCTTCGATCTGGGCATCCGCATCGGCCACAAGGCTGATTGCCTCGAGAAACATCTGGAGCTTCCCCGTGCCGTCGAGTGCAGCCCACTCATCGGGCCCCACCGATGCCGGTCCCGTCTCTGCGAACTCGGCCGCCGCTGTCTGGAGCTCCTTCAGGTTCTCCTCGCGACCCATCGCCTCGATGCTGCGCTCCGCCCGGACAGAATCGATGTAGCCGGTGTCGTAGAGCACCGCTTCGACGGCTGCCTCGGGCCCGAGAACTGCCTTCGTGGAAATGACATCCATGAGGGCAACGAACTCGAGAACCGACCTCTTGGCGCGATCAGTCAGTTGATCGATCTCGCCAGCTCTGCGAAGGGCATCCATGAAGCCGATTCCTTCGCGTTCGGCGAATCGGTCCAGGTGTGCGACCGTCGTGTCGCCGATCGCCCGTCGGGGAACGTTGATGATCCGTTTCAGCGCCACCTGATCATCCGGATTGACAACGGCACGCAGATACGCGAGCGCGTCCTTCACCTCTCTGCGGTCGTAGTACTTGAGGCCCCCGATGACCTGGTAGGTGACACCAAAGCGGACGAACAGCTCCTCGATCACACGGGACTGGGCGTTGGTTCGGTAAAAGACTGCGATGTCGCTCAGATTCACGTTGAGATCCTGGAGACGGGCAATCTCTTCTGCGATGAACGCAGCCTCCTCGTGTTCGTCCTGACCCTCGAAGACCACGATCTGTTCGCCAGACCCCTCATCGGTCCAGAGCTTCTTTGCCTGCCGCGTCGTGTTGTTGATGATGACGGCGTTTGCGGCGTCAAGAATCGTCTGTGTCGATCGGTAGTTCTGTTCGAGCAGGATCAACCTGGCGTCGGGATAGTCCTTCTCGAACGCCATGATGTTGCGCATGTCGGCACCGCGGAATGCATAGATCGACTGGTCCGAATCCCCGACTACACAGATATTTCGGTGTTTGTCGGCAAGCATCTTGACGAGCATGTACTGGGCATGGTTGGTGTCCTGGTATTCATCAACGAGGATGTACCGGAACTTGGTCTGCCATCGGTCGAGCACCTCAGGAAACGCTTGCAGCAGTTCCACCGTGAGCTTGAGGATGTCATCGAAATCGACAGCTGAGGCTTCTACCAAGCGCTGTTGGTACAGCCGGTAGATGTCTGCAACCTTGTCGTGGTAGAACCCTGCATCCTGAGAAGCGAACGTCTCGTAGTCGATCAGCTCGTTCTTCGCCTTCGAGATTGCTCCTTTGATCTGTCGCGGGGGAAATCGTTTCGTATCGAGATCGAGGTCCTTGATACACATCGATATCAGTCGGTTCGCATCGGCTTCGTCGTAGATCGAGAAGGAGCTTCGATAGCCGAACCGGTGGATCTCCTGGCGAAGAATTCGCACACACGCGGAGTGGAACGTGGAAACCCACATGTTGTAGGCGATCCCACCAACGAGGTCGGCAACGCGCTCCTTCATCTCACCTGCGGCCTTGTTCGTGAATGTGATCGCCAGGATGTCGTACGGAGACACATTCAGGTCGCGAATGAGGTGTGCGATCCGGTAGGTCAGGACTCGAGTCTTTCCCGACCCGGCACCCGCGATCACCAACACAGGTCCTTCGGTCGCTGCAACCGCTTCGCGTTGCGTCGGATTGAGATGTTCGAACAGCGGAGATTCAGTCACGCTCCGAGTGTATGGCAGAATCCTGACGTCGGAAGCTGTGAGCTGTGAGCTGTTAGCTGAAAGCTCTTACTCCACTGTTACGGCTTCGGCGATCAGCTTGCTCAGCTTTTCGACGAGGGCACCCTTCTTGAAGTCAGACTTGTCGAAGATCGCGTCAGCACCCGCCAGCTCCGCGCGTTCCTTGTCCTCGTCAGACGCCACACCTGAAAGCATCACGATGGGAATCTTCCCGTAACGTTGCCGAACCAGGTGGATGAGGGCCACGCCGTCGGCCCGCGGCATCGAGAAATCGACGACGAGCGCATCGACCGAACTCGTGCCAAGTACGGAAAGCGCATCTGCGACCGAACCCGCCGCAAGCGTTGCAAAGCCGTGGGAAGCGAGGACTCCTGAGACAACCTGGCGAACACCCTGACTGTCATCGACCACGAGAACGGTGCTGACCGGTCCCGACGCTCTGGTTTCGTCATCCTGGAGGCTCGCAGCGAGGCGCCCGGCATCGACGAGCAACACGGTGTCATCTCCGCCGAGAAGCGCCACACCCGTAACCACCGTGGATCCTGAAAGGAGAGGTCCAAGATCCTTCGTGACGACCTCCCGGATGTCGAGCGTCTTGTCGACCGCAAGCGCAATGGGGCCGAGGGGGCTCTGGATGATCATCACCTCGGATGGCATGCCCTCAACATCGAGTCCGGCGACCGTTGCAAACGAGGAGTACGGAATCTGACCGTTGTCAAACAGGATCGTCGACCCTCGCTCGGACACCTCGATCTCAACGTCACCGATCGGAACGGACCCGATAACGGTCGCCTCCGGAAGTCCCCATGAACGGCCGCCCGCCTCAAACAACTGGGCACTCTGGAGAGCACGATGGGCAGGGATGGTGATCGTGAACGTCACCCCCTCATCCGACGACTTCATCACGAGTGACCCATACACCTCTTCAACGATCTGTGAGATGCGCCAAAGCCCATCTCCGTCGCTTGTGAACTCGGACGACTGGGGGTTGGTCGAGAAGCCTTCAGAGAACAACGCGGCTCGCAGCTCCTCTGAGGATGGATCCCCCTCGACGAGGCCGAGACCCAACGCTGTTTCGCGGACCGCGGTCCAGTCGATTCCGGCACCATCGTCGGCCACCTCGATGGTCACATGTTGGCCGTCGCTTTCAAACCCGACGGAAACGGTGCCTTTGGAAGACTTGCCAGCCCGAACACGGTCATCGTGGTTCTCGATGCCGTGTACCACCGCATTCACCATCAACTGCCGCACAACTTCACCGACGCGATCGACCATCTGCCGATCCACGATCGTCTCTTCACCGGTAACGACGAGCTCAACACGCTTCTCGCATTTCTTGGCGAGATACTTCATGACCTGTGGCAGCGTCGCGAGTGTTTCTTGCATGGAGAGGGACGTCAGCCCCAGGGCACGCGTCTGGAGGTCCATCGAGGAACGTCTCGCTGTTTCCATTGCTTCAAGGGCACCTTCGGCAGCAGGAATCGCTCTTGCCTCGGCGCTTTGGAGCACGTGGCCCGCGTGCGTACTGAGGGACTGGAGATCCATGCGCAGGGCCGCGACGTCGTTGATCAAGCGGTACAGACGGCCCGCGTTGACCGGGACCGACTCCTCGGCTGCCCATGCCTCGACGGCACTAGCCAGACCCCCAAGTCCGTAGACAGGGATCTCCTCACCGTCGAGCATCGAGCCTTCGATGTCGAGGAAGGAGATGTCGATTTCTCCCGTGCCATCCATCGTCTTCACGGGTTGGGCAGCAGCGGCTAGCTCATCGGGCTGTGTGCGATGAGCAGCCGCAGCATGCCCTGCTCCGCCCGCGAAGGCAGATCTGACAATCTCAATGGTGACGACCGGCATCTGAAGTTTGCCGTCGGGGCCCGGTTCGAACACGAGGCTGCCTTCAGGTGCGGGGGCAAAATCCTCAAGAGGCATCGTTGTGACCTCGGTGCCCACTGCTTCGTCGGTGGTGTGTGATTCCACATCCGGCGGAGCCGGCAGGTCGGCCACCGAAGCCGCATCCTCTGAGCTCGGACGTCTGGCGTCTGACGTCTGACGTCCGACGCCAGAGTCTCGTGGTTGCTCCTCGGCCGCAGATGGCCCGTCATCGTCGGGCGGTGGTCCGTCATCGTCGGGCGGTGGTACGTCATCGTCAGGCGGCGGCAGTTCATCCTCGGGCTCCGGATCGACCGGTGACTGCTCACTCTCGGCTTCCGCGGTGAGGTTTACTTCGTATGTCGTGACAGGGGCTGGTTCTCTGGCGACAGGGGCTGGTTCTGAGAACATCGGTTCCGGCAGTTCGGCGAGTCGCGCCGGTTCCGCGATGAGGGATCGGATTGCATCGATCGCACCGGAGACGCCGTCAGGATCACCGCCCAATGCGTCTGGCAGAGCCTCCACGAGGAGACTGAGGGCCCGCCCGAGCATCACGGCGGGTTTGACCTCGCCGTGTTGGATCCAACGCCAGACCACCTCACAGGTCTCGCCTCCTCTGGCGATGACCTCTTGGCCCATGACCCGACCGGTGCCCTTGATCGTATGACCTTCGCGCACCATTCTTCCTGCAAGCTCGACGGTCACCTGACCGTCGATGACGGCCCTGGCGCCTTCGGCAAGTGATGATGCCCGTTCAGTGAGTTCCTCACGGAACAGACTTTCGAGGTCGGGATCGTATTGCACAGCCATTCATGTCCCTGCGTTGCCGCATTGGTTCTACTGTGCGATATCGGACGTACCCGCATAGGCCTTAAGGACTATGGGGTTTCAGCTCACAGCTCACAGCTTTCAGCTTTCAGCCTCTGGTTCACGCTTCAGGACCCCTCCGCTGGCTGTGAGCTGTGAGCTGAAAGCTCCTACTCCCATTCGATGGTGGCGGGAGGCTTCGACGAGATGTCATAGGCGACGCGGTTGATGCCTGGCACCTCGTTGATCACGCGGGACGAGATCTTTGCAAGGATGTCGTAGGGAATGCGGGCCCAATCGGCGGTCATCGCATCGTCCGAGGTCACGGCACGGAGGATGAGTGGATAGGCGTATGTTCGCCCGTCACCCTGGACACCGACGCTCTTGATCGCTGGCAAGACACCAAACGACTGCCATATCTCACGGTACAGCCCGGCCTTACGGATCTCGTCGAGGACGATGGCATCAGCTGCCCGAAGGATGTCGAGCCTCTCGAGCGTGACGTCGCCGATGATGCGCACCGCAAGCCCGGGACCCGGGAAGGGCTGCCTCCAGACAATGTCCTCGGGGAGCCCCAGCTCCTCACCGACGCTGCGAACCTCATCCTTGAAGAGGTCCCTCAGCGGTTCGACGAGGTCGAAATGCATGTCGTCGGGCAGACCGCCGACATTGTGGTGGCTCTTGATCTTCGCCGCATCCTTCGTCCCTGACTCGATCACGTCGGGATACAACGTGCCCTGCACGAGGTAGTCGGCACCGTCAATGTCGGATGCAACCTCCTCGAACACGCGGATGAACGTCTCCCCGATGATCTTCCGCTTCTCCTCCGGATCGGTGACCCCCGACAGCGCCTCGAGGAATCGGTCCTGAGCTTTGATGTGAATCAGGTTCATGTGGAAATGGTTGCGGAAGGTGTCCTCGACCTGTTCGCCCTCACCAAGGCGCATCAGCCCGTGGTCGACGAACACACAAACGAGCTGGTCGCCTATTGCCCTGTGGACCAGCGCTGCGGCGACGGATGAGTCAACGCCGCCCGACAACCCGCAAATCGCTATTCCGTCTCCAACCATCTCCCGGATCGAGGCAACCGACTGTTCGATGATGCTGTCGTTTGTCCACGTGCGCCGTACACCGCAGGCCTCAAGGAACCGTTCAAGGATCGCTTGTCCGTGCTCGGTGTGTCCGACTTCGGGATGAAACTGCACCCCGTACATCCCGCGCTCGCGGTTCTCCATCGCCGCGACCCCTGCATCGGATGTTGACGCCGAAACGGTGAAGCCCTCTGGTGCAACGGATACGGCATCGTTGTGGCTCATCCACACCGTTTGCGTCTCCGGGAGGTCCCGAAAGAGGCATCCATGATCCGAAACGGTGAGGTCGGCCGGACCGAACTCTGACTTCCCAGTCGAGGCGACGGTGCCACCAAGCGCCTTGGCAAGCACCTGATGCCCGTAGCAGATCCCCAATACCGGGATCCCGAGGTCGAAGATCGCTTCATCGATTCCGTATGCGTCTTCTGCATACACGGATGCGGGTCCTCCCGAGAGGATGATGCCCATCGGCGCTTTGGCTTGCACCTCCGCGGCGGTGATCTCGCGCGACACGATTTCTGAAAAGACGTTGGCCTCACGGACCCGCCGTGCGATCAGTTGGGCGTACTGGGCCCCGAAATCGACAACCAGGATCCGATCGAAGTTGCCCGTTGATGCGTGGCCAGAGACGGACGGGGCCGCCATCAACCCATCCCCACACCCTGGGATCGTTGCAGCCGCTTTCCCTCTGTTTGGAGGGCGGGAGCGACCATGACTTCGGCCTTCTGGAATTCCTTGACCGTCGCGTATCCGGTGGTGGCCATCGAACCTCGAAGTCCGCCGAAGAGGTTTCTCCGCCCATCGTTTTCGTGTGCCGGTCCGACGAGGATCTCTTCAAGCGATCCGAGAGTTCCGGTCTCGACGCGCGAGCCTCGGGGAAGGGTCGGATGAAAGGTCGCCATCCCCCAGTGATAGCCGCCCGAGGGAGACTCGGAGCTCGAGGCGATCGGGGATCCGAGCATGACGGCATCGGCACCACATGCGATCGCCTTGGAAATGTCGCCCCCCGTTCTCATGCCACCATCAGCGATGACATGGGCGTAGCGACCGGTCTCCTCGAGGTACGAGGTACGTGCGCCTGCGGCGTCTGCGATCGCGGTGGCCTGCGGCACCCCGATTCCGAGCACACCGCGTGTCGTGCACGCAGCGCCCGGACCCACACCGACGAGAACTCCGATGGCACCGGTTCGCATGAGATGGAGAGCCCCTGAGTAGGAAGCACAGCCACCGACGATCACCGGCATCTCGACTTCTCGGATGAATGTGTACAGATCCAAGGGTTCCGTTCGTGAGCTCACATGCTCTGCAGACACGACGGTTCCCTGGATGACGAGGACCTCGAGCCCGCCGGCTTTTGCATAGTCGATGTAGGAGGCGACGTTCTGTGGCGTAAGGCTCCCGCATGCGGCTATGCCTGCGGCCTTGATCTCTCGTACCCGTTGGGTGATGAGGTCCGGATCGACCGGGACCGCATACAGCTCCTGCATGCGCTGGGTGGCCTTCTCGTTCGTCAACGACGCAATCTCGTCGTACACGGGAATCGGATCTTCGTACCGAGTCCACAGACCCTCAAGATTGAGACATGCCAGACCTCCGAGCCTGCCGATCTCGATCGCGGTGGCAGGAGTGACTGCCGAGTCCATACCGGATGCCATCATCGGAAGGTCGAATGTGAATGCATCCAGTTCCCAGGACAGATCAACGTCCTCCGGATCCCGGGTGCGACGAGATGGCACGATCGCTATGTCGTCGAACCCCCATGCCCGTCGACCAGTTTTTGCAATACCGATCTCGATATCCACGAGAGAACCTCCGGTTGGTGCCAGCAATCGGCAGGCTACCGGTTTTCGGACCGTTGACAGTTCACACGGGGAACGAGATTCAATAGCCCTTGATTCCGACCGCCTTGTAGACCTCGGCTTGGTAGCCAACGGACAGCTCCCGGGCCTTGCGTCCAGACTCTCGAAGCACCTCACGAACATCGCCGTTCTTCAGTGCGTTGTATGCGGCCTTGACGGGGGCCAGTTCTTCAACAACCGCCTCCGCGACGGCCATCTTGAAGGGCCCGTACCCACCGTCCGCGTATTCCTCGACAAGGTCATCAATTGAACGATCCGTGCACGCCGCCATGATCTCGAGGAGGTTCGAGATACCCGGCTTGGCCTGGGTGTCGTAGCGAACCACAGGATCACTGTCGGTGACGGCGCTCTTGATCCGCTTCCTGATCACGTCGGGGTCGTCGAGGATCGAGATGGAGGCCTTTGGCTGGCTGTGAGACTTCGACATCTTCGCTGTGGGGTCGGTCAGCGACATGACTCGCGCTGAGGTCTCTGGTATGTATGCCTCCGGTATGGGGAACACCTCGCCGAAGCGGTTGTTGAACCGCTCTGCCACATCACGCGTCACTTCAAGATGCTGTCGCTGATCATCTCCGACGGGAACGAGATTTGCGCGATGCAGAAGGATGTCTGCCGCCATCAGGACCGGGTACGAGTACAGGCCGAGGTTGGATGCGTGGCCTGCCGTCGTCTTGTCCTTGAACTGTGTCATACGGTTGAGCACACCCATGGGCATCAGCGTGCTCAGGATCCATGCAAGCTCGGCATGGCCAGAGACCTGGCTCTGGGTGTACAGCAACGAACGCTCAGGATCGATCCCAAGTGCCAAGAGAACGCGAGCCGTGTCGATCCTCGCCGCTTCGAGGTCGGCGGGGTTGTACTCGACGGTCATGGCGTGCAGATCAACGATGCAGTAGATCGCGTCATAGTCGCTTTGGAGCCGAGCCCAGTTGCGGAATGCACCGAGATAGTTACCGAGATGGGGCTGCCCCGTGGGTTGTACCCCGGAAAAGATCCGCTGCTTTGGTTCGCTACTCACGTGTGAGGCCCTTCCATCAAAAAACGCCGGCAGTTGAATCGCCGGCGCTGCTCACAGTTGACACGCGGCGATTCCTATTCGCCGGACCACCAATTGCTTTGCTTCGTGCTCATCCCCCAACGATAGCCCACCTTCTTGCCGATCTGCAGGTTCAGAAACCGTAGCCAGCCCTCTGCACCTCACTGCGCTGACCTCTGTGACGAATTGACCTAATCACAGAAACCGTCCATACTCTCGAACCTATGGCCAGATCCGCAACCACCATCATTATTACGTAGGCGCATACGTCGTCAATAGACGTGTGCGCTCCCGAACCCTCCGAACCCCGGAGGGTTCTTTCGTTGGAGAAACACCATGAACAAAACGGTCGAGATCTACGACACCACACTCCGGGACGGGACCCAGCAAGAAGGCATCTCGCTGACACCCAAGGACAAGCTCAAGATCTGCGAGCTTCTCGACGATCTCGGCGTCTCCTACGTCGAGGGTGGGTGGCCGGGTGCGAACCCGAAGGAGGATGAGTTCTTCGAACGTGCCAAGACCGAGCTGGCAATGAGCCACGCAAAACTTGTCGCGTTTGGCGCTACACGAAAAGCCGGCACCGCGGCTGCCGACGACCCACAAGTTGCCAAGCTTCTTGAAGCCGAGACCGGCACGGTCTGTTTGGTTGGCAAGTCGTGGGACTACCACGTCGAACATGCGCTCCAAACCAGCCTTGATGAGGCCGTGGCGATGGTCGGAGACACCGTGGAGTTCTTCCGCTCACACGATCGAGAGGTGTTCTTCGATGCAGAACATTTCTTCGACGGCTACCGAGCGAACCCAGACTTTGCCGTCGCGGTCCTCCAAACCGCCTTTGATGCAGGCGCCACGCGCCTCGTCATGTGTGACACAAACGGTGGGTTCCTCAGCCACGAGGTCGAACGCATCGTCGGCGAGGTCACCGAACGAGTGTCGGGGGGGACCTTTGGATGCCACTTCCACAACGACTCGGGGCTCGCCGTTGGCAATTCACTCACCGCAGTCCAAACCGGCGTCTACCAGGTGCAGGGCTGCATCAACGGCTACGGCGAGAGGACGGGAAACGCCGACCTGTGCTCCGTCATCCCGAACCTCAGTCTCAAGATGGGATACAGCACCATCCCCCAAGAGCGACTTGGCAAGCTGACAGCCATCTCCCACCACATCGCCGATGTCGTCAACCTGACGCTTGACCCACATCTCCCCTACGTCGGTGCATCGGCCTTCACGCACAAGGCCGGGTTGCACACCTCGGCCATGGCACGGAGGCCGGACGCGTACGAACACATGGCGCCGACCGCGGTGGGCAACGAGACCCGCATGGTGGTGTCCGAGCTCGCGGGACGGTCGACGGTTGTCGCAAAAGCGAAGGAGACGGGCCTCGACCTCACATCGGCGCAAGCCCAGGTCGTGATCGATCGGATCAAAGAACGCGAGCACCTTGGGTACACCTACGAATCGGCGGGAGGGTCCTTCGAGCTGCTTGCACGCGAGGCGTCGGGTTGGAATCAGGACTTCTTTGATATCGAGTCGTACCGAGTCTTCGTTGAGCACCGCGACGGTGAGGTCGTCGCAGAGGCGACGGTCAAGGTCGTCGTCGACGGCAAACGGATCGTTTCGACCCGTGAAGGGGACGGTCTGGTTTCTGCGCTGGACCGTGCGCTACGAGCAGGTCTGGTCAACCGCTATCCACACGTCGAGTCGATCAAGTTGACCGACTACCGCGTGCGAGATCTTGATAGTTCTGATGGCACGAGCGCGAGGGTCAGGGTTCTCACCGAACACACGGACGTCGAGTCAACGTGGGGAAGCGTTGGCGTGCATCAAAACATCATCGATGCGTCATGGACCGCTGTGTCAGACGGGCTCCTGATGGGGCTGATCCGCCACCGCGAACGTGCGGAAACGGACTAGCTGGGTCATCACGGTCACTCTGGGTCCAGGAACTCCGATCGGTCGCGCTTGATCGTCACATACGCTATCTGATTGATCGTCAGGTTCTTCCGGGCTCCTCGCTTGGAGAACCGCGATCCACTCAGGATCCTGTAGGGCTGAACACGCACCTTCTCGGGCCGGGCCCCGGGGCTTGGGAAGTCGACGATCACCGCGTACTCGATGAAGGCGCCATCGTGCATATGTATCGACACGAGACTGCCTGTGCTCTGGGCGTCAACGAGTTCGGCCTTGACTGATGCGGTGGTCATGGGCCCATGGTGGCCGATTCTGCCCCAACAACCAACTCCACCCCTTTCCGATCCCATCCTCTTGCGAAAGTGCGGGAGATAATTTCCGAGAAACCCCTAGCAATAGACAGAAGAGTGTGTTACTTTGTGAAAGGAATCACAAAATGGTTGTGCAATCGGTCACAACGGGATTCCACGAAAGAAGGGAACGGAAATGCTCACTCGACTCCGCACACTCGGGATTGTCGTTGCGGTAATCGGAGTCCTCTTCCTGTTTGGTGGCGGTTACGCCTACATGCAGGTTCAAGCAGGCTACGACTCACTGCAATCATTCAGCGAAGCGCAAAACGTCACACTGTCGTACAACGAAGACGGCCAGCTCATCGATCGCGGCACCACCGAAGGTGCAGAAGCAATCATGAGCGTGCTGGTCGACGATTGGAACTACCCCGTCAACGAGGCAGATTTCGATCCGAATGATCCGCTCGTCAACACAGCAACCGAATACATGTACCAGATGGCCACGATTGGCTATCACACATTGCATGGCACGCAGACCGTCGTCCTCGACGAGACCGTCGAATACAACGGCGAGACGTTCCCAGCAGGCACCTACGAGGTCGTGGTCAACGAGGTTGGCAGCCCAGAACGCGTCGCAGCGGGTCTTGGCGGCTACTGGACCGACTTCGACCGCAGCCACCCACTTGAGGGTCCGGCTCGCAGCCAGGCATGGTCAGGAACCGCACACGCTCTCTACGGTGAGCTCGGTGTGGGTACCGTCACCGCCTCCACGCTCCAGCTTGGGCTCGGCGTGACTGCCCTGCTCCTCGGACTCGGCTTGACATTCGGTTTTGTCGGACTCGGCATGGTCTGGGTCTCACGGGGCAAGAGAAATGATCTTGTTCCTGAGACCGTTCCCGAGACCTGGGTTCCGCAAGACTCAACCGTCTAGCTAGCGCCAGGTCCGCGACAAGGAAGGGGCTCCCTCACGGGGGCCCCTTCTTTAATGACCACCAGCTTTAATGACCGCCAGCCGACCCCTGTTGACCCCTATCGGGGGACGGAAGGGGCAAGGGCGTCGATCAGGTTCCACAGTTCGTCGACATGGTGACTCGTGGTTCGAGCTTGGCCGACAACGACCCGGATGTAGGCGGTTCCGTCGAGGGTTGATGGAGTTACCGCAAC
>QQUL01000345.1 GCA_008501565.1 Armatimonadota bacterium | reverse complement strand
TTGCGACAATGTCCAGTGGATTCCGGAGCAGATTCCCAACGGACACACCTGTCCCGAGCGCAAGCAGCACCTGTGTGATGGCGACAAGAATCGCACCGTCGCCGGTGGCACGGTCGTTGAAGTCCAGCCATACGAACGCGTCGCGTTCGAGTTTGACGGTTTGGAGAAGGCGGTGAAACACTACGCCCACGAGCGGTTACCCCTTCGTGCGGTCTGGTAGAGAGTACCGCCGCATGTGTCAAACGGTTCCGGCACCCGAGTCAGGATCAAGAAAGGATCTCGAACAGTCGACGAGCGCCGGCGGTGGCCGCCGTGTCAAGGCCGAAATCAGCGAGGTCATCGAACGGGACCCATTCCGCCTCAAGCACTTCGTCGAGAGGTCCTATCCGGCTTGACGTCGCAACAAACCCGATAGCGAGATCAAGGTGTATGTGGGCTGGTTCATGCCCGTGAGCAGGAATCGAATGTGCATCAACCCTCACGAGCGACGATCCCACTCGCACGAGATCCGCGATACCTGTCTCCTCCGCGATCTCTCGCCGGGCGGCTGACTCCACGGTGCGATCATCAGACTCGATGTGACCGCCGGGTTGAAGCCATCGCTTCAGCTTGTTGTGATGGATGAGAAGCAGCGACTGACGATCGGGCGAGGCGACAAATCCAGAAGCCGTGAAATGCCCGGGCGAGAACTCCGTCCGCGGCCACATGGGACGCTCTTGGGAGAGGGCAGCCACGGCAGTGTCATACGAGGCAGAGTCACCAGCGGGCCGGTACCCGCGGACTACCGCCTCGATGTCACTGGGTCCGAGCATGAACTGCAGGGTACCGACTACCGACTACCGAAGCTGTGAGCGGAAAGCTGAAAGCTGTGAGCTGGAGTTGGTCGTCAGACCAACTCCACTTTCGCCATTTCGGCGCCGTCACCCGTACGGGGTCCGAGCTTGGTGATACGGAGATATCCGCCCGGTCGTTCCGTGTAGCGCGGCGCTACATCGTCGAACAGTTTCGTGACGGCGTCCTTGTTCTCGATCTTGCGGAGAATCGTTCGGCGAGCGTGGAGATCGCCCCGTCGTGCCTTGGTGATGACCTTTTCGGCATAGGGGCGAAGCACCTTTGCCTTGGCATGGGTCGTCGTGACCTGCTCGTGCTCAATGAGCGACACCGTCAGGTTCGCCAGAATCTTTCGCTGGTGGGACGGGCCTCCGCCGAGTCGGGCACCCTTCTTCGGGCGGGGCATCAGACAGGACTCGTATCCGCGTCGGCGTAGTTCTTGAGACCGAAACCGAGCTCATCGAGCTTGGCCACGACTTCTTCGAGACTCTTCATGCCGAAGTTTGTGATGTTGAGAAGGTCCTCTTCGGTCTTTTCGATGAGTTCACCAACAGTCTGTACCTGGGCACGTCGCAGACAGTTACGAGGACGCTCAGAAAGATCGAGAGCTTCGATGGGAAGGTCAAGGTGCTCTTGACCGGATGCCTCGATAGGCGCCAGCTCGTCGAGCGCGAGAGCCTCGTACTCCTCCATCTCAGCGAACAGCTCAAAGAGATTCCGAAGCGTTCCACCGGCTGAAGAAATGGCCTCAGCGGGTGTAATCGAAGCATCGGTTTCCACGTCGAGTATCAACTTGTCGAAGTCCGTCCGCTGCCCGACCTGGGTGTTCTCGACGCGGTACGCAACCTTGCGAACCGGCGAGAAGATCGAGTCGATCGGAATCACTCCGATGGTCTCGCTCTTCTTGTTGCGATCTGCCGAGCGATAGCCAACACCACGTTCGGCGGTCAGCTCGATCTCGAGCTTCCCGCTTGCCGACATCTCGGCAAGATGTAGATCCTTGTTGATGACCTCGACACCGGCCGGGGCATTTATGTCGCCAGCGGTGACCTCGCCCTTGCCTTTTGCGGACAGGTACATGGTCTGTGGCTCGTCGTCCTCGATTCTGAGGACAACCTGCTTGAGGTTCAAAATGAGATCCACGACGTCTTCGACGACACCCTCAATGGTCGAAAACTCGTGCTGGACACCATCGATACGCACCGATGTGATCGCGGCACCCGGAATACGGGCGAGCAGAGTACGGCGCATGGTGTTCCCAAGCGTGTAGCCGAAGCCCGGCTCCAGTGGCCCGACGATGAACTTTGAACGTTCATCTGAGAGGATCTCTTCTTCGATTGTGGGGCGTTGGGTGATGAGCACGTTCGCTCCTGTGGTCGATTCGTTACTCGTCATCGGGTTCTACTTGGAGTAGAGCTCGACGATGAGTTGTTCCTTGATTTCGGTGTCGATTTGCTCCCTGCTCGGAAGCGAATCGATCGTGATGGATCGTTCCTTGGTATCTGGCACCAGCCACTCGGGCGTTGAACGACCGACGGTGTCGATTGCATGCTGAATGGGAAGAATTGCCTTGCTACGGTCCCTGATCGTGATGACGTCACCCGGCCGTACTTCATACGACGGAATGTCAACCCTGCGATCGTTGACCAGGAAGTGGGCGTGGTTCACAAGTTGGCGAGCCTGGGGCCGCGTACTTGCGAAGCCTGCGCGATACACGACGTTGTCGAGTCGTGTCTCAAGAATCACCAGCAGGTTGGTACCCGTGATGCCACTCTTCTTCGCAGCGTTCTTGTAGTACTTGCGGAACTGCTTTTCGAGTACGCCGTACATGAACTTGAGCTTCTGCTTCTCACGAAGCTGGATCTGGTACTGGGATTCGCGGATGCGTCCACGGCCGTGCTGCCCCGGTGGGTATGGGCGTCGGTCGTAGTACTTGGCCTTGTTCTCGTCGAGGAGTTGACGAGCACGGCGGCTTACCTTGGTTCGTGGGCCGGTGTATCGAGCCATGTCTAACGACCCTTCCGCTTCTTGGGACGGCAGCCGTTGTGCGGTACCGGCGTCACGTCCTTGATGCCCGTGATCTCGATACCCATGTTCTGGAGTGTTCGGATCGCGGTCTCGCGTCCTGAGCCTGAGCCCCGGACGATGACATCAAGCTTGCGGATCCCCATCTCGCCTGCTTTGCGGGCTGCCTGTTCGGCTGCCACCTGTGCGGCGTAGGGTGTGGACTTGCGCGAACCCTTGAATCCCACTGATCCACCTGAGGTCCACGCGGCAACCTTGCCGTCCTGATCGGTGATCGTCAGGATCGTGTTGTTGAAACTTGCCTTGATGTGTACCTGGCCGTGGGAGATCGTCCTCTTGGCACGGCGACGGCGCGGTTGGGCGGCCTCCGTGCCAGTTGGGGCCGGCTCGGGTGCTACCGGCTCGGGTGTCACCTGCTCGGGTACATCCTGCTGCGGTACAGCTTGGTCGGTGGCTTCAGTGGTCATTACTTGGTGACCTTCTTCTTACCGGCGATTGCCACACGCTTGCCCTTGCGGGTGCGAGCGTTGGTGTGTGTGCGCTGTCCACGTACCGGGAGTCCTCGACGGTGGCGTAGCCCCTGATAGCAACCAATCTCGATCTTTCGCTTGATGTTCTGCGCGGTGTTGCGGCGCAGATCGCCCTCGATCGTGTAGTTGCTGTCGATGAACTGCCTGATCTTGAGAACCTCTGAATCTGAGAGATCCCTGACCTTCGTGTCAATATCGATTTCGAGTGCTGAAAGGATGGTGCGTGAACTCGAGATTCCGATGCCGAAGACATAGGTCAAACCGATTTCAATGCGCTTGTCCCTTGGGAGGTCGACTCCGCCGATTCGTGCCATTCGTGGTTACCCCTGACGCTGCTTGTGGCGTGGGTTCTGACAGATGACCCAAACACGGCCATGCCTGCGGATGACGCGACAGTTGTCGCACATCTTCTTCGCAGAGGCTCTGACTTTCATGCTGGCTTCCTGTCCTGTCTTTTTGGTCAACACACCGCCGATATCAGGTGCGGGAGGGTGGGAACCAAGCACGCAGGACCCTCGTGGGGTTGCCTGTGCGATGGACCTCTACTCCAGCGTCGGCCGAGCGAAACCCGTTGGTTGGGGGTGAAGGCTTGGCGGTCCGCCGATATCAACGACGTCGTCTAATCACAACAAATCACAGCTCTCGCGAGCCGTTGACCGGAGTGTAGAACGCCCGGTTTTCTATCGCCAAGAGTCCTTGGAACCCAAAGACACTACTCGGAGATGACAATGACGCAGGCTGCGTTCGGCTTCCCATCGGTGGATGCTGCTGTCATGCAATCGGCGAGGTTGATTCCTCGGTCGGACATGCTCCAGTTGTCAGATCGGAAACTCGACCCACCCTGATCCATGTTGAGCGAGCCATGCTCCCAATCGGGCGAGTCGGAGTTGGTCCAGTCCTCGAAATACGAGACGAGTTCGTCGTATCGACCCTGGTCGTACGCAACGCTGACACTCGTTCCATCATCGGTTTGGATCACTGCCTGAACGTCGTACCCGCTGGGAAGTGGAACGAAGAGATCGCTCGGAACCTCGCCCCCTCCGATATTGATGGATCCGTCATCCGTTTCGAACTTGATCTCGCCGGTATCCGAGTTGATATCGACGTCCTTGACGCCGTCAATGCTTTCGGCAAGGTTCTCTGCCATCGTGTCGCTCGGCGATGAACACCCTGCCACGACTACGGCAAGCGCCGCCAGAAGTACCACCACTCGCCTCATCAGAGTCCCCTCTCATCGGGTGCCGCACATGCGCGCTCCACCAATCTTCTTCCGATGATTGTACGCCTGAGTCCGGCGAACACGCGATCGCACCAACGGTAAGTTGTCGACATGACACCAACCGTCGTGTTCGATGTCAACGAGACGCTGCTCGACCTCGCACCCGTGCGAGTGTGGTTCCACGATCACTTCGATGATCGTCCGTCCGCGGCTGAATGGTTCTCCGAACTCCTTCGCCTTTCGTTCGTATCGTCGGTCATCAACATCTACACGCCGTTCACCGAACTCGCTGCGAACGCTCTGACAAGCGTTGCAGACAAGTATCGGGTGGCAGTATCAAGTCACGATCTCACGACTGTCTCCCATCTACTCACAAGATTGCCTCCGCACCGGGATTCTGCTCCGGGGATTGAACTCCTGAAAAATGCCGGGTTTTCGGTTGCAGCACTGACGAACTCGCCATTGACCACGGCTCAGGCGCAGCTGGAACACGCCGAACTTGCGCCACTGTTTGACGCGATCATGTCTGTCGAGATGGTCGAACGATTCAAACCACACCGATCCGTCTACCTCGCGGCCGCGGCGCAGCTCAGTGTCGAGCCATCGTTTCTCGTGATGGTCGCCGCCCATGACTGGGATGTTGCAGGGGCAATGGCTTCGGGGTGCCAGGGTGTGTTCATCGCCCGGGACGGCCGGTCCTACAGCGAGGCATTCCCCGATCCAACGTTCGTGGCGCCCGACATCGAGACGGCCGCCACACGCATCGTCGGAGCCTCGCAACCTTGATTGCGTTGTTCTCTGGGCTGTGACCTACCGCCACGGTGGCTTCTTACCCTGGGTACGCGCCGCTAGCCGACTCGGTTCCAGATGGATGTGTAGCCCTCGAACGTGATGGTCATCGTGTCGTCGCCACAGTCGGGCGCTGCGGTCTCGAAGGAGGCATCCGGCGGTTCGATGG
>QQUL01000376.1 GCA_008501565.1 Armatimonadota bacterium | reverse complement strand
CTGCTCCAACGCGGACTCACCGTTCTCGATAAGGGTCAACCCCACCCTGCGCTCGTCACGGCGTTCCTGCTCAAGGCCGCCGACATCGTCGGTGTGGCACCCGCCTTCGATACCTGTTCGGGATGTGGGAGAACCGACAACCTGCGCCGCTTCAACTTCGCTGCGGGCGGATCCGTGTGCGAGGACTGCCGATCACCGGGCTCATACTCCCTGCGGGCTGGCGTCGTCGACTATCTCGCAAGCGTGGCTGCCGCCGACATCACGGATCTCCCCGACGCCGATGAATCGATGAGCAAAGAGGCGCTCGGGATCACGAAGCGGTTCATGGAGTACCACCTCGAACGTCAACTCAAGACTCTCGCTGTCCCCAATGTCTGAGCAGCACATGCCCGATGGACCCGAGACGTCGCGCAGCGTCCCCGAGCACGTCGGGATCATCATGGATGGCAACGGTCGGTGGGCGAACGCTCGCGGCCTTCACCGCACCCAGGGTCATGCCAACGGCGAACCCGCCCTTTTCGACGTTGTGCACGGTGCGATCGATCTCGGGATCAAGTGGCTGACCGTTTACACCTTCTCCACGGAGAACTGGAGCAGAGACGAATACGAGGTCGAGTTCCTGATGCAGTTCAACGTCGACCTTCTTGAGCGCAGAAGAGATGAACTGAACGAACTCGGCGTCCGCGTCCTCTTTGCCGGCGACCGAAACGATTCCCGGATTCCGCCAATCCTGCTTGACCGCATGGAATCAGCAGAGGAGCTCACCGCAGACAACGACACCATGACGATGGTGTTTGCGTTCAATTACGGAGGGCGGGTAGAGATTGTCGATGCGGTCAAAAAGATCGCAGAAGAAGCCGCTGCGGGGAACCTCGCACCGAACGAAGTTACCGAAGAGGTGATCGGTCGACACCTCTATGTCCCGGACATGCCAGACCCTGACCTCGTGATTCGCACGAGTGGCGAGCAACGCACGTCCAACTTCCTTCTCTGGCAGGCTGCATATGCCGAGTACGTGTTCACTCCCGTTCTCTGGCCGGATTTCGACCGCCACGAACTCGCACGGTGCGTCGCTGAATATCAGGGCCGTGAGCGCCGTTTCGGGGGTGCCGAGGATGAGTCCTTGACGGGAGACGTTGGGTAGCATCCGACAACTCGGCAGCCAGCCGAGCAACAAAGGACACGTGATGCCAGCCGACTTCGACACCATCGTCAACCTCGCCAAGAAGCGAGGCTTCGTCTTCCAATCATCTGAGATCTACGGAGGACTCCGCAGCGCCTACGACTACGGACCCCTCGGCGTCGAGTTGCTGCGAAACGTCAAGGACCAGTGGTGGCGGTTCATGGTGCAAATGCGTGACGACGTTGTGGGCATCGACAGCGCGATCCTCCAATCACCTGAAGTCTGGTTTGCATCGGGCCACGTCGATTCGTTTTCCGACCCGCTCGTTGAGTGCAAGGAATGCAACGCCCGCCACCGTCTCGACAAACTCGCTGACACCAACACATGTCCGACATGTGGCAAGAGGGGGACCTTCACTGAGCCCAAAGAGTTCAACCTCATGTTCAAAACCCACATGGGGCCGGTCGAAACCGAAGAGAACCAGATCTGGCTGCGTCCCGAGACGGCACAGGGAATCTTCATCAACTTTGCAAATGTGCAACGAACCGCACGAATGAAGCTCCCATTCGGGATCGCCCAGATCGGGAAGTCGTTCCGTAACGAGATCACACCCGGCCAGTTCGTGTTCCGAACTCGTGAGTTCGAGCAGATGGAGATGGAGTACTTCTGTCATCCGAACGACGCTGCCGACAAGTTCCAGGAGTGGATCGAAACGCGGCAGGCCTGGTATCTCGATCTCGGGATGACGGCCGACAATCTCAGGCTCCGAGAGCACGAAGCGGAGGAGCTGGCCCACTATGCCGCCGGAACCTACGACGTGGAATACCTCTTCCCGTGGGGCTGGGATGAACTCGAGGGAATCGCAAACCGGACCGACTTCGACCTCAAGGCGCATATCGAGCGGTCAGGGGAGGACCTCACCTATTTCGATCAGGAGACGAACGAGCGGTTCGTTCCCTTCGTCATCGAGCCCGCCGGTGGGGCGACCCGTACGACGTTTGCGTTCCTCATCGATGCCTACACCGAGGAAGAGGTCAACAGCGAGAGCCGGGTCGTCCTCAAGCTTGATCCGCGCCTTTCGCCCGTGAAAGTCGCTGTGCTACCGCTGTCAAAGAAGCCTGATCTCGTGGAGACGACGAAGAGGGTTGCCGATTCGATCCGAGGACGCTGGCAAATCGAGGTTGACATCACACAGAGCATTGGTCGTCGCTACCGCCGTCAGGATGAGATCGGAACGCCTTTCTGCGTGACGGTCGACTTCGACTCACTCGATGACAACCAGGTAACCGTGCGTGACCGAGACACGATGGCACAGGACCGCATTCCCATCGAAAACCTCGAGACATACCTCGCCGACCGCCTACCCAGGTGATCGCCCACGGCACCGTGTCGTCTACTTTCTGAGTCTTCGTCGGGGTGCCGGTCGGGTCTCTTCTGATGCCGACGTCTGACGCCTGACGTCCGGTGTCCGATGTACTCTGGCGATATGGCCTACGCACGCGACGACATCGACCTTGTCCGGGACAAGACGGACCTGGTCGAGCTTGCCTCAGAGATCACGAAGGTCAAGAAGTCTGGGCGCTCCACGATGGCGGTCTGCCCTTTCCACTCGGAGAAGACACCGTCGCTTTCGATTGACGGTGCACGCGGCTTGTACTACTGCTTCGGGTGTGGCAAGAGCGGCGACATCTACCGCTGGGTGCAAGAGACACAGGCCGTCGACTTCGCCGGTGCCGTGGAGTTTCTTGCAAGGCGGGCGGGTGTCACGCTCAAGGTCGATCCCGAGGCGGCGAAGCGGAGAAACCGGCGTGAGCGTCTCGTCGAAGCGACTGGACTTGCCGTTGCGTTCTACTCGGACCGGTTGAAATCAGCCCCCGACGCCGCATCCGCGCGGAGCTATCTCCGCGGACGCGGATATGACGGCGACGTTGTTGACCAATTCGGCATCGGCTACTCGCCGGACGAATGGGACCTGCTTGTCACCCACCTCCGAGACAAGGGTGTCAGGGAAGACACCATGACCACCGCCGGTCTGGCGATGAAGAGCCGGACGAACAGCCTCATTGACCGCTTCCGTGGCCGGGTGATGTTCCCCGTCTACGACTTGCGAGGTGACGCGGTCGGGTTCGGTGCACGCGTTCTCGACGGCGACGGCCCGAAGTACCTCAACACCGCCGAGTCGCCGATCTATCACAAATCTCGGCTGCTGTACGGGCTCAACTGGGCGAAGTCCGAAGTGGTCCGACGCGGGGAATCGGTGGTGGTCGAGGGATACACCGACGTCATCGCCATGCACATGGCCGGCCTCCCGATTGCCGTAGCCACATGTGGGACGGCTCTGGTCGAGGGACACCTCGATCTTCTCCGCCGGTTCTCTGAACGTGTGGTGTTGGCATTCGATGCCGACGAGGCCGGTGCCGGCGCCGCGTTGAGGGGGTTCGAGCGATCAGTTCCGGGAGATCTCGACCTGCGGGTGGCCATGCTGCCTGACGGGAAGGATCCCGCAGATGTTGTCGCCGACGGGGGAGTCGATGCCCTCGACCTGGCGATCAGGAACTCGGTCCCATTGCTCATGGTTCGCATCGACAGCGAGTTGAGCCAGCACAACCTCTCAGAACCCGAGGCGAGGACCCGAGCGGTCCGAGCTGCGGCAGCTGTCATTGCCCTTCATCCAGATCCGGTCGCAAGACACGAATACGCCGTGATGGTGAGTCGCAGGACGGGTGTTGAAACTCGCCTGGTGGAGCAGGCGATTCGTTCCGCATCAAAGACACAGACGAGCGATGGGCGAAGGACGACGCAGGGCGGTACGTCGACGGTCGACGACCGACAGCCGGAGGTACGGACAGCGACATATCCAACTGAGGTCGAACTGCTCCGGTCCCTACTCGCCAACGATGAACGGCTTGCCGATGTAGAGGTATCCGAAGACCTGTTCGCCAACGCTTCAACACTTGATGCCTACCGGTTGATCAAGAAGATGATCGTCGGCCTTGGTCCGGGCGAAACGCCGGATCTCGGTACCGCATTCGGATCCGACGAATCTCCCGCCGCAGGGTTTCTTCGCAGGATCGCGCTCGACGACAAGCTGCTGGCCGATCCTGCGGAACTCGTCTCTTGGTTGCAGGTGAGCGACATCGAAACAGAGATCGCCGAGATCAAGGCTTCGCTCCAGCAGATGGACAAAGACTCCGATGCACAAGGGTATTCGGGACTCTGGACGCGCCTGATAGCGTTGGAACAGAGTCGCAGGTCCCTCAGGAGCACAGATTGACTGACATTCTCACTGAAGTTCTTGACCGCCTCTCCGTTCGTGGACGCCAGAGGGGCTTCCTGCTCGTCGGCGAGATCCAGCAGGAACTCGAGGATGCCAATGCCCCCGCCGAGTCGTTTGAGCGCACATACTTCGACCTCCAGGAACGAAAGATCGATATTCGTGAACCGTCCGATGACGCGCTTTCGGATACGGCGATGTCGGGTGATGAGCTTGTCCACGTCTCTGACCCGGTACGCATGTACCTCCAAGAGATCGGTCGCTTCCCTCTTCTCGATGCCCAGCAGGAGGTCGAGCTTGCGATGCAAGTCGAAGCCGGGATCAAGGCAGAGGAACAGTTCAAGGAAAGTGCGGTCCTCGACCCGGCGGCAAGAGTGCTCCTCCAGCGACAGATCCGAAACGCTGAACGAGCCAAGTCGCGGCTTGCCGAGTCGAATCTCAGGCTGGTCGTGTCGATCGCCAAGAAGTACGTCGGGCGTGGACTCAGCCTGCTCGACCTCATCCAGGAGGGAAACCTCGGGCTGATTCGTGCGGTCGAGAAGTTTGACTATCGCAAGGGCTTCAAGTTCTCGACCTATGCGACGTGGTGGATCCGGCAGGCCGTGACGCGCGCCCTTGCGGATCAAGCAAGGACCATTCGGGTTCCGGTCCACATGGTTGAGACGATCAACAAGCTTGCGATGGCCCAGCGCATGCTCCACCAGGATCTCGGGAGAGAGCCGACGATCGCAGAGATCGCGGCTGAGCTTGATATTGAGTCTGGAAAGGTGACGGAGCTGCGTCGGATCGCGCAGGATCCTGTGTCGCTTGAGTCGCCGATCGGTGAGGACGCCGACGGGACCATCGGAGACATCGTGCCTGACCTCGGGGCCGATGTTCCCGTGGAGGAGGCTGCGTTCAAGTTGCTTCAGGAGTACTTGCTGCTCGCTCTCGAGTCACTCAGTGAGCGTGAGCGTCAGGTCCTTGTGATGCGTTTCGGTCTCGATGACGGAACGGTGAGAACGCTCGAGCAGGTCGGGAATCACTTCGAGGTGACGCGCGAGCGGATCCGACAGATCGAGAACAAGGCTCTTGCGAAGTTGCGGCAACCCGCCAAGGGCAAGAATCTTGAGGACTATTTGGAGTCTGGCTGAGCGCCGTATGTGTCGGAGCGTTTTGTTGCAGCCTGCATCCGA
>QQUL01000313.1 GCA_008501565.1 Armatimonadota bacterium | reverse complement strand
GAAGACGGTGTCAGCGTCGGCCACTCGAAGGTCACAGGCAGCAGCGAGAACCACTCCGCCGCCGATTACGTTCCCGTGGAGCGCTGCGACGGTTATCTGTGGCAACGACTCAATTGCTTCGGCCATTGCACCGCCAAGCTGTGCGGCCTCGTACCGCTGAACCGGATCCGATTCATGGAGCATGCCAGCTTCGAAACCAGCGAGGTCGAATCCCGCACAGAAATCAGTTCCGTTGCCGGTCAGCACGATGGTTCGCAGACCAGACGACGAGATCTCGTCCGCCACAGCCATGAGCTCTCTCAAGAGATCGAAGGACAGTGCATTTCGATGATCAGGGCGATCAAGAGCGACGTAGCCGACGTCGGTGTCCCTCCAGAAATCGAGGTTCCGATACTCCATGATCTGCCTGCCCTTCGTTCTTTCTGTCATCGTAGACGGTGCCCATCAATCCGACGTCAGCAGGGCAGGCCCTGATTTGTTAGATTTGGTGGAGGAGGTCACATGCGCAAGACAGTCGCCCATATCCTTGAGTACAAGGGCCAAGACGTGTGGAGCGTGCCGAGCACGATGTCCGTGTTCGAAGCCGTGTCGATGATGGCAGACAAGAACATCGGAGCACTTGTTGTCATAGACGACGAGGTGCTCACCGGCATCCTCTCAGAACGAGACTATGCGAGGAAGATCATTCTTCACGGAAGGAGTTCACGCGATACCTCCGTCGGCGAGATCATGACGCCGGATCCCGTGACCGTCACTCCAGCCGACACCGTTGCCGAGTGCATGGAGTTGATGACAGCCAACCGGTTCCGACACCTGCCTGTCGTCGACGGTGGCACCCTATTGGGTGTCGTATCGATCGGTGATGTCGTCGGTGCGGTTATCGATCACCAGAAGTTCGTCATCGATCAGCTTGAGGGCTACATCACCGGTTGATCGCGTCGGGGTCAAGCGCCGCGCTTGTCGAATGTCTCTTGGTCGAAGGGTTCGATCATGATGCATTCGCCGGGGCACTCTTCGGCGGATTCAACGACGATGTCGATTTGGTCCTCGGGAACCCGGGCCACGCCGCGGGATCCATCGGGAGCTTGGACGCCATCGAAGACGATTTCTACCCCCCAGTTACCCGCTGTCTCTTTGACGACCCACAGACCGTCATCGCGGCCTACGAATACGTCGGGCGCGATTTCTTCGCAGATTCCGTCCCCGGTGCAAAGATCTTGGTCGATCCACACCATCAATGAAGCGTCAGCCATGGCTTTCCTCGCGTTGCTCGCAGTTGCGTTGCGGAGCTTAGTCGTCGCTCAGACGTCAGATGTCATCCGCAGGAAACGGTGCCCCCCGGGTCCACGTCGGTCGCCGCAAGTACATATGAACTCAGCCCTGGTTCGAACTCAGGCGTCGTGTCAATGTCCGATGTGACAGCAGACGACTGCCCGTCACCGGTGCCTCCCACGACGATCTCGAGTGTGCCGTAGAGGTTTCCAACCGCATCGACTGGGATCTCGGTGACCATGTACAGAAGCGATCCACATGCGAATACCCCCGACGGAGGTTCAGCGATTCGTGGGACTCCGTCACAGATCTCCTCGACAGCTCCATTGTGGGGAGAGTCTGAAATGAAGTTGAAACCGGATGCTTCCTGTATCGAGTTCCCCGCGCAGATGGCGCTGCCGTCGCCGGCATCGAAGCCCCGATACAGCACGACGTACAGGCCGTCCCACTGGTACCAGTGCGCCTGCACCGATCCGGGGTCAAATAGTTCGCTCCCACCAGCGGAGTAGGGCTGAAGCTCGGCAACGATCGGCGTGGCGGGAACGTCGTAGCTGGCAGCCGCTGTGGTCGTGGTGGCTGGCTGGGTGGTGGTAGTGGTCGGCGCCTCGGTTGTCGTGGTGTCAGCAACTGTCGTCGTGGTCGTCGTGTCGGCTGCTGAGGGAACCGTTGTGGTCGCGCTCGCGGTGTCGTCACCGCCCCCTGCTACGGCAATGATCACGATCACGATGATGACGACCGCTGCCACGGCAATCCACGGGAGCCACTTCTTGAGGTTGTCATTCATGTTCCGTGCCTCCCGTGTAGACGATGCGCAATGTGTCCCGCTTGCCTGAACCTACCCCAGCCCATGTGATGCAAACGCACCGGTTCAGGTCCGGGCAGTGATCCTAACGAATGAAAACAGCCGTCGCGGAGGATGGACTCAGGTGTTTCGGGCTGCTGCTTGGCCCACAAACCCACCGATGGCGATCGGAACGAGGGCGATTCCGGCAGTTACGAGAGCGACGACGACACCGGTGTCATCGGATTCTGCGAGGACCGTCAGCAGTCCGCCGACGGCCATGATCATGCCGCCTGCGATGATCCAATTCCCGCCAGCCCGGTGCGCTGCTTCCCATGCAGCATCGGATGCCATGGTCGTGCGCGTGCGAATCCCGACAAACGACTGACGAGTGAGCTGACCGGCACGGGCCATGGCACCTGCCGCGACGATGACAACGCCGCCCCAGATCAGAGCGATTCCTGCAAACAGCATGCGACCACTGTAGAGGACGCCAGATCAGCGTTCACCTTCCGTCGCTTCCAGGCCATGTGCTGGTTAGTCGTGCCGTTGATTCAGCCCTGACAGCGGTCGCTCCCGGGACGCAGGATTACGCTCGGGGTCATGAGCGAGGATCGCATTCGTCACAACGTCGAGTCGGGCGGCGAGAACCCGGTGCCTCCCCGGTGGTCGCTCCTGATCGTGGTGCCGATCGTGCTGTTCGCGGCATTGCTCCTGTATCTGACCGGCGGGCTGGAGTCAGCAGCTGAGCCAGCCGCGTTTCCCACGTCAACGCCGGGCTCGGAACAATCTCCAACCCCGTTGTCGCCGGCTGTGTCTACCACCACGACCGTGGTCGAGCCTGTCGTTCCCGTCTGTGAGGGTGTCACGAAATCGGTCGTGACAGCGTTCCTCGCCGCTACCTCAGCCGGCGATGCCCCATCTGCCGAAGCTCTCTTCGCGGTCGACGGCTTCGGGCGATATATCGAGCCGCCGTACCGGATAGGTGGCGAGGCGCGAGACCGCGACAGTCTCTTGGGCTACCTCGATGCAAGGTTCGCCGATGGTGCTCGGCTGACCATGAGGTCTCAGAAATACCACGGTGGACCGGACAGCCAGCTCGTCGGGTTCGGCCTCACGGCTCATGATGAAGACGGCGATGTCGTCTCCGGAACCGGACGAATCAACTGCGAGACACGCAAGATCGAGGTGCTGGTTCTCTCTCCACCGAGCTTTGACGCCGATCCAGACGAAGGCGAGTAGCCAAGGACACGCGCCCGGGTAACCGAGCGTTCCCTACCATTGTCGCATGGAGGCGACTGCGTGCCTGGTGGACGTCGCGGTCTTCAAAACCGACGAGGGGGCGAAAGCTCCCTGGCGGGTTCGATTCCCGTCCGCCTCCGCCAAGTCAGTGGTCAGGAAACGGGGTCACGCGTTGCTGTGTGCAGCGCAGCAGCGAGGCTTCGCCTGACTACTGGGTTTGCGTGTCCCTCCCGAGGAGAGGGTCGTCGCTCTCGTAGAGATCACCGATCTTGTTGCCGTACTCGGCCATGATCGTGCGACGCTTGATCTTGAGCGAAGGGGTCAGCATGCCGCTCTCGGGGGTCCATTCCTCGGTGCCGAGGATGAAGTCCCGCACACGCTCATAGTGCTTGATATCGCTCTGAGCTCGGTTGATCTCGGTCTTGTACAGCTCGATGACCTTCTCGTTTGCAAGGAGGTCATCATGCGAGGTACCGCCGAGACCGTTCTCGGCGGCCCATTTCTCCAGATACTCGAAGTCCGGAATGACAACGGCAACATTGAAGGGTCGCTGCTCGCCATAGACCATCACCTGTGAGATGTAGCCGGAGAGGGTCAGCGCCTCCTCGATCGGCGACGGCACGACATACTTGCCGTTCTCAAGCTTGTACTGCTCCTTGATACGGCCCCGGATGTACAGGAACCCGTCAGAATCGAGATGCCCAAGGTCACCCGTACGGAACCCACCGTCGCCCGTGAAGACCTCATCGTTGGCTTCCGGCAGGTTGTAGTAGCCCATCATGACGTTTGGGCCGTGGACAACGATCTCGCCGATCTCTTTGTCGCCGGTGACATCGGTGTCGATCGTGATCGTGACATCCGGGATGGCCCGTCCGACGGATCCGACCTTTCGCGCACCCTTCACGTTGCAGGTGGCGATCGGACTCGTCTCGGTGAGTCCATAGCCCTCGTAGACGACGATTCCGACTGCCGAAATGAACTCGGCTACCTCGGTCGAGATCGCGGCACCACCCGAGAATGCATATTTGAGGCGGCCGCCAAACCGCTCCCGCACCTTCGAGAACACAAGCTTGTCGAAGAGGCCGTTCTTGATCTCGACCAACCGGCTCGTCGTACCTCGTTTCGCCATTTCACTGCGCTTTTGAGCGTTTGCCATGGCTGCCTCAAACATCTTCTGCTTGATGCCTCCTTCGGACGCCATGAGCTTGTTCAAGCCGTCGTAGACCTTGTTGAACACGGTGGGAACCGCCACCAACAGTGTCGGTTTGATCTCTGGCATGTCGCGGATGAGGGTCTTTGCGCTCGTCAGCCCTGTGGATGCCCCGAAAAAGATGATCGCATGGAGTTCGACTGTCTGGCCGAATGAATGTGCCCAGGGGAGGAACGATGCCGACCGGTCATCTTCCTCAAGCGGGAAGATCTCGGCGACAGCGTTGAGGTTGGACGAGATGTTCGCATGCGAGAGCATCACGCCCTTCGGATTGCCCGTGGTCCCTGATGTGTAGATGAGGCCCGCAAGGTCGTTCGGACGGACGACCGCTCCCGTTGCCGGGCTCTCGGCACCACGCGCAAGGAGCTCGACATAGTCGAGTGCAGTGCCACCCGCAGGGTCATCGATGACAACGATGGTTTCAAGTGTGTCGATCTCCTCCTGGATCTCCTCGATCTGGGCACGGATTCCGTCCGTAGCCACGAAGACGACCCTTGCCCCGGAGTCTTTGAGGATGAACTTCCAGTCCTTTTGGGTCTGTGCCTCATACATCGGTACCCACGCCGCGCCAAGGCTGTATGTCGCGTAGGCACCGACCGCCCACTCGGGTCGGTTGTCAGCGATGATCGCGACCCTGTCACCGCTCGAAACCCCGAGAGAGGCCAAGCCGCCGCGTGCCTGGTCGATCGCTTCGCCGAACTCGCGGTACGTGATCCATTCCCACGATCCGTCTGGCGCCCGCTGCCCGAACAACGGGTTGTCGGGAAAGGTCGCGACGCTCTGTGCGTACAGCTCCGCAAGTGTGTTGACATCGGATGGCATCGTGGTCCTTTCGTGGTGCCTGAGGCAACATTACCCGACGCTGGTCCGTGCCGAAATGGAGAATGCCGATACCATGACGCAGATGGACGATTCCGCGTCCCTTGGGCGCTTCATTCGAGAATCACGGCTGAAAAAGGGCATGTCCCTTGGCCAGCTCGCCGCGTCCATCGGGCGATCGTCGTCCTCTGTGAGGCGGTGGGAACGAGATGAGGTTGCCCCGGCAATCACCGTGATGCCAGCCCTTGCC
>QQUL01000045.1 GCA_008501565.1 Armatimonadota bacterium | reverse complement strand
TGGGTGGTTCCTTCGAAGTCGGCCAAGGTGAGCCGACCCTGGCGTGCCCTCTCCACCAGGTCCTCGTACTCCATCCAGAAGTCGAAGAAGCTGAGCTCGTGGGCGTTCTTGATGTTGGGGGCGACGAGTCGCGCCGCGTCCGGTCCACCCTCCACACTGATGGCAATGGCGAGGTTGACGTGTGGGAGATCGACACGGTGTGGCTGCCCGTCGATCTCGGAGTAGGCGATCCGCACGTCGGGGATCTCGACGAGTGCCCGCACGAAGGCCCACCCGACCAGGTGGCTGAAACTAACCCTGCCACGGTTGGATCTGCGACCGAGGTGGGCGTTGATGAGCTCCCGGTTCACCTCCAACAGTTTGGCGGGGATGGTCCGCACCGAGGTGGCAGTTGGCACCTCAAGGCTCGCGATCATGTGCTTGGCCACCGCACCGGCACCCAGGCGCAGCGGCGACGCGGTCGGTTCACCTGTCGGCTCGGGGGTCGTCGAGTCTGCCGGGGGTGGAACCTCGGTATCCCACTCTTCTCCCGCAGCGAGCTCCCGCTCACGGGCTTTTCTCAGCGCAGAACTGTGGGGCTCGTAATCGACGAAGAACTCACGCCATGCCTCAGGTACGTCGGTGGGGTCCGCGAGGTACCGCCGATACATCTCGTCGACCAACGATGCGTTTGGCCCGAACGCCGTTTCGTCACGTTGGGGGGAAGAGTTGTCAGTCATGGTGTTGGCACCCTCTCTGCAGTCGAAGCGTACCCAGGGCTGGAGTGGACATATGTGTCCAATACAGCCCACAGAATCTATGCCGCCGGGTGAAGTGGGGTATGTATTGCACGCGCTGAAGGAATCGAACCCCCATTGCCGGGTTTGGAAGCCGGTGTCTTGCCGTTAGACGAAGCGCGCATCCGGACCCGGTCGGAACCGGGTCGTTGTTGCAATCAAAGTTCTGTAGCCGGGATCCTGTCGAGGGCCGATATCTATCTCACCGGGATGGAATCCCGATGGCCTTACAAAGGCTGCCTGCTACCCGCCGCTGAGCGCTGCTCACCCGCTACGGCTGCTTGCAGTTGCACCCTGGGTAGTGAAAACGACTCCCGAAGGAGTCTCCTACCGTAAGCAGTGGTGTCCCGAGCTTCCTCAAGGGATACAAATCCCCTGCGTCGGCCTGTCTACTTTGTTTGCGCTCCAAGGGCTAGATTCGAACCAGCGCAACACGGGTTAACAGCCCGTTGCTCTGCCAAGCTGAGCTACCTCGGAAAGAAGTTCACCCGAGTCGGGTCCCAAGCCCCTCCACCGTGCAATCGGTGGGTCTACACCACAGGCTCGCGTAAGTAGCCCCACAGGGACTCGAACCCAAAAGTATCGACCCCATTGCAGGTCCCGATGCGCGACGGTACGTCGAAAATGAGTCGTGAAAGCCCACTATGGCCCGACCCGACCCCCCATCGTGCAATCGGTGGGTCTACCGCACAGCCTCGCGTAAGTAGCCCCACAGGGACTCGAACCCTGTTCGCGAGAGTGAAAATCTCGCATCCTACCCATGGACGATGGGGCCGAAGTGAGGGTGTCAACACCCTGTGTGACGGTGGAGTCGTGTACCCGGAGGGAGTTGAACCCCCGGCACCCGGTTCCGAAGACCGGTGCTCTATCCGCTGAGCTACGGGTACGAGTCGAGGCAGTGAGTGCGAGGGTTGGTGCACGAGGAGGGAATCGAACCCCCACGGGCTTTCGCCCACCAGATCCTAAGTCTGGCGCGTCTACCTATTTCGCCACTCGTGCACAGAGACAAACGTGTCAGGATGACCGCCTGTCTTCGTAGACCCGGAGGGATTCGAACTCTCGACAACGCCTTCATGAGAGGCGGGCTCTGACCAACTGAGCTACGGGTCTGTGATCTACATGGCTATCGGCTGCGCCGCAGCCCTGCGTGAGACGGTGGACAATCCAGGATTTGAACCTGGGACCTCCGGGATTTCAATCCGGCGCTCTTCCTCCTGAGCTAATCGTCCCAAGGATGAGACCCGACATCGTCTGGTTCTCGGGTCTCTCTCCAGTGCGTGGACGCGGCAAGATTCGAACTTGCGCACTTCGGCTTAAAAGGCCGCTGCTCTCATCCAGACTGAGCTACGCGTCCGTGGAGCTGGTTGTCGGGCTCGAACCGACCACCTCCTGTTTACAAGACAGGTGCTCTACCAAATGAGCTAAACCAGCCAGAGTTCCGGCAGAAGATGAGCCGTCTGTCCGGCTCGAAGGATCAACCCTGTGCCGCCAACGATGTGAAGGCGGCATGTCCCTGGCTCCCGGGCAAGGATTCGAACCTCGACTACTTGGTCCAGAGCCAAGCGTGCTACCGGTTGCACTACCCGGGAATGTGGCGACCTACACCCACGAGATGTCCTCTCGTCGAGCGGGCCGACTCGAACCGTCCACCCGTCAACTTGACAACCGCAGGAACAAGGGCAACCGTGAAAACATGCCAGCGACCGACCAAGGGGAACCTCTGCCATGAAAGAGAAAGCCGATGTGAGGCCATGAACAGTGTGTTCTTCGTCCTCGTCACCTTCTTCCACAACCTGTTCACCGCTATTTGGATAGGAGGCTTACTTGTGACGGCGGTGAGCTTCCTGCCTTCCCTGAAGGAGACACTCAAGGAGGCTCCAAAGATCCAACGGGTGATGGCAGCCTTCCAGAGGCGTCAGAGCCTTTGGGTGTACATCAGCATTGTCGGCCTGATCGTGACCGGTGTGCTCATGACGAACCGGAGTCCGAAGTTCGACGGATTCCTCGCGTTCAGCAACGGATACTCGACCGCTCTTTCGATCAAGCATGTGCTCGTATTCATAATGGTCGCCATCTCCCTGTTCCGAACGGTCGGCCTCAAGCGCACTCGAGTTGGTTCCGCAGAAAAGGAACGTTTGAGCCTCCGACTCCTGCTGGCCAATGCCTCGCTGGGGGTGTTGGTTCTTTTGGCGAGCGCAATCGTTGCGTCATTGGCCAGACCGCTGGCGGGAGGTTGATCCCGGATTCCCTGCATCGGTCTCGGGGAACGTCTCGCTATGTAGTTGTCAAACAGCCAGAGAGTTGAAGCTGTGGAGACGGACATCGTCGTCATCGGTGTGTTCCGGGTGTGGGCGACATGCCGACTGGGGTGACGGTGGCTTCAGACGAGTGCACGCTGAAGACAGTGGCCGGGCGCCTCACGAATACCAATCGAGCCAATGCCAGTCCAGTTCGCGGGTCATGCCTCACGACTCTGGCAATTGCTCACTCAACAGGTAAAACCCCGGGTGAAAGACCCATATTCCCGGTCGGGAGAACCACTTCCTGCGTGGTAGCACTCCTGCCGGATCGGTCGATCCCGCAACCGTCAAAAGCCACCGGAAGGGCCGGGACCGCACGACATTAGGCTTGACAGCAGATCGGTGGAGTCGATACGCATCCGTGTATCCGGCCGGTCGATAGTGGTTGCAGCCGCAATGTCCACGTGGTCTGCCGATTTGGAGGATGAGCCGTGAACCCAGCCGCTGCGGAGACCGCCTTCGCTCAGAATCGAGCCGACCGGAGCGCGTCCTACGACGCCCTCACCGCGATCGAGGATGCACTCGGTGCTCCTGTCCCGGGGCGAGAGGCCGCCTGGCTCGACACGGTCATCGAGGCCTTGGATGTGCTCATCGCAGCCCTCGGCGAACAAGCCAGACACAACCGTGAACCCGGTTCCCTGCTGTCACAGATTGCGATCGACCATCCGAGACTCTCCGTGCGGATCATCGAGCTCGAGGACGAACTCGATCAGCTACATGCGGCCGAGCAGACTTTGCGTGATCAGATCACCGAAGACGGGACGTTGTCCAGCAGCGACCTGCTTGAGGTACGGACCCGCCTTGCGGACCTCGACACTCAGTACCGCCTCCACCGAGCTCTGGAAACGGACCTCATCTACGAGGCCACCACCGTTGATATCGGCGGAAAAGGTTGACCTGTACCCGGTAGTTTCGCAACGTCATGGAAGGTCGTTGAGGGCGTTCTCGATGCCCTTGTGGAACGTGGGGTAGGCGTAGATCATCGACCGAAGCGTCGGGATGGGAATCTTGGGCGTGCACCGCAAGGGCCAGGACCCCGAGGACCTCGCCGCCTGTTGGGCCGACTGAGGTCGCACCGATCAGGACGTCGTGGTCGATATCCACCACGAGCTTGATCAAGCCCTCATTGCCGACCCCGTGCAGCCATCCGCGGGCTGTTCGGCTCACCGGTCTTACCACGACCGCAATGTTGCGGCCCTCGGCCAGCGCTTCGGCCTCGCTGAGCCCAACGGAGCCCACTTCGGGGTCGGTGAAGGTGACCGCAGGCAAGGCGGCGAGATTGAGCGGCTGAGGGTCCTCCCCCAAGATGTCGGCTGCTGCCACCGCAGCCTGCCGGGTTGCGAGGTGGGTGAACTGCCCTTCCCCCGCAATGTCACCGACCGCCCACACACCGTCGATCACGCGCTGACGCCCATCCACGGCAAGGAACGGCGCTTGCGGGTCGATGCCAAGAGTGGCGACGCCGAGTTCATCGAGAAACGTTCTTCGACCGGTCGCCACGAGCAACTTTTCGCGGGTCACCTCGGCACCGTCGGCGAGTATCACTCTGAATTGTGTCCCGTCGAACGACACCTCCGATGCAAACTGTCCGGTGTGTACCGCTATCCCCCCTGCCTCGAAAACCTCGGTGAGGAGACGCCCCGCTTCGGGTTCGTTGTGGGGAAGAAGGCGGTCCATGCCCTCAACCACAGCGACGTTCACACCGAACCGGGACACGGCCTGAGCAAACTCGGTGCCGATGGGACCGCCACCGAGGGCGACGAGTGACTCGGGGAGCTCGGTGGTTTCGACGATGTCGTGGTTCGTCCAGTAAGGAGTGTCGGCGAGCCCGGGTATCGGTGGAACAGCGGCCAGCGTTCCGGTCGCCACCACGATGCCGCCTGCCGCGACGTAGGTGTCGCCGTTGACCTCCACCACTCCCGGACCGGTGATGGTTGCGTAACCGCGGACGAAGATGCCGCCCTTCCCGACGAACCTGTCGACTGCCACGGTGTCATCCCAGTCATGGGTCGCGTGGTCGCGGATGCGTTGCGCGACGGGTCCCCAATCCGGGTTCGTCGTCGCCGAGCCTGCGAGTTGGTTGACCCGTCGGCTCTCCGCCAACGCGTTGGCGGCTCGAATCATCATCTTGCTCGGCACACATCCCCAGTACGGGCACTCTCCGCCGACCAGGTTCCCTTCGATGCCAACGACTTTCAGGCCAGCCTCAGCGAGCAGGCCCGCCACCTTCTCGCCCCCCGGGCCGAGCCCTATCACGATCACGTCGACGTGGGTCGACTCGCCGTCGCTCATGGGGAACCCTTCATGTCGACCAGCCTACGGTGCGGGGCAGAGGTTGTTGCCGCCTTGCGATTCTCGGGAGCGCCAACCGACGACGAGGAAACGCATTCGGAAATATGCCGTGTCGTGTCGTGGTTGCTTGCGATAGGACAGCATCCGCCATTGACGCTGTTGCCCAATGAGCCGGGGTCTCGGTAGAAGATGTCTATTCGGTATTCACCGC
>QQUL01000068.1 GCA_008501565.1 Armatimonadota bacterium | reverse complement strand
GGAGGTCGACCAGTTCTCGCTCATCCGTGTTGGCGAACCCGAACAGGGCGGGCTGGTCCTCACGCACATGCAGGTGCGTGTGGACAACGGCGTCCTCCCCGATGGCGGGAAGGGCGACGAGCGTGCGCGGCGTGACGGCGACGGAGTATCCGACACCGCCCACGTCAACCACGACATGGTCGACGGTTCGCTCGACAATCGTGCCCCTGAGACGCCCGATCATCGTGTACCGGTCGCAGCCATCGAACCGAGGTGCTGGATGTGACACAGTGCGATGCCGAGGGCATCGACGGCGTCCACCGGCCCCGCTAGGGCACCAACACCGAGTCGCATCCTCAGAACGGCTTCGATCTGGGTCTTGTCGGCAGTTCCGCTTCCGGTGATGGTGAGTTTCATCTTCGAGGGAGAGTATTCCGCAATGTCGAGTCCTCGGTCGGCGATGGTTGCCATCACGACCCCCGACGCTCTCGCCACCGCCATCGCGGTTCCGCGGTTCCGGTTGACGAACACCTGCTCGATGGCGGCCGTCTCGATCGGGTAATCGTCGAGAACCGCTTCGATGTCGTGCCGGATCTCGAGGAGACGGTGTGCGGCAGGAATGTCCGGGTCCGTGGTGATGACGCCAGCGGACACAGCCCGATCCTTGCCTTGGACGGTTTCGATGACGCCGTAGCCGGTCCGGGTCAGCCCTGGATCAATCCCCAATACGAACATATGTTCGTAGCGTACAACAGACACGGTTCTTTGGAAAGAACCCGGGGTCGCGGAAGCGGACGGGTCACTCGTCGTCGAGTGTGGCCAGAATCTCGTCCGGGATGTCGAAGTTGGCGAACACGGCTTGGACGTCGTCGAGGTCCTCAAGGGCGTCGACGAGCCGAAGCACGTGGGGTGCCGTTTTTTCGTTGAGTTCGATCGATGTCGAGGGCAGATAGGTGATGTCCCCCGAGTCGACCTGTATCTCCGATGTCTCGAATGCGGTGCGAACGGTTTGAAGATCCGATGGGGCGGTGGTGATCTCCCATAGATCGTCGGCAGGCGTCACATCCTCGGCACCCGCCTCGAGCGCCGCGAGCATCACCGTGTCCTCGTCACCGCTCACCAAGAGTTGGCCCTTCTGTTCGAACAGGTAGCCGACCGAGCCGGGTTCGCCGAGACTCCCACCGTTCTTCGTGAAGGCCGAGCGTACGTCGGAGGCTGCCCGGTTGCGGTTGTCAGTGAGGATGTGGACATAGAGAGCCACACCTGCCGGCCCGTACCCTTCGTAGAACGTTTCGGTGTAGGCGACACCATCGACGTCGCCCGCTCCCCGAGCGATGGCTCGGTCGATGTTGTCCTTGGGAACCGAGTTGTCCTTTGCTTTTTGGACGGCAGTGACAAGCGTTGGGTTCGCCGACAGGTCTGCACCACCGTTGCGGGCGGCAGATTCAATGCTCTTGATGAGTTTGGCGAACAGCTTTCCCCGTTTGGCGTCCTGACGACCCTTGCGGTGCTTGATGTTCGCCCACTTGGAATGTCCTGCCACTATCGATTCTCCTCGACGAGATTCTCCTCGACGAGCCCCATGAGCATTGCATGGAGGCGGTTGTCGTCGGTCAGCTCTGGATGGAATGCGGCGGCAAGGATACGACCTTGACGAACCAACACCGGATGCTCACGACCGTCGGTTCCCGTGACCGCGGCGAGAACTTCCACGTCTCCACCGACCTTTTCGATCCACGGAGCTCTGATGAACACGGCATGCATCGGTTCCTTGAGGCCCGCAACGGCAAGATCCGCCTCGAATGAATCGACCTGGCGACCGAAGGCGTTCCGTTCCACCGTGGCATCGAGGAGGCCGAGTTGCGGCTGATGATGACCAACCGCGTCGGATGCCAGGAAGATCATCCCTGCACACGTCCCAAGAATCGGCATGCCGTCGTGGGCGCGCTCGCGGATGGGCTCAATGAGTCCGAACATGGTGGCGAGCCGTCCGATGGTCGTGGATTCACCACCGGGAATGATCAGCGCGTCTATCGATGCCAGATCATCGGGGGTTCGAACCTCGATGCCCTCGACCCCGAGTGAGGCAACCATCGCAACGTGCTCGCGGAAATCTCCTTGCAGCGCAAGGACGCCGACTCTCATGAGCCGCGGTGCTGCATCAGCTCCGTGTCGGGCAGCGTGTCAATGTTGATTCCAACCATCGCTTCGCCAAGGTTCTTGGAGACTTTGGCGATCATTGCGGGGTCATTGTGGAACGTCGTTGCCTGGACGATGGCATTTGCACGCTCGGCCGGATCACCTGACTTGAAGATCCCGGAGCCGACAAAGACGCCGTCACAGCCGAGCTGCATCATCAGGGCCGCGTCGGAGGGTGTCGCGATCCCCCCTGCGGCAAAGTTGACCACCGGCAGCGCCCCGGTCGAGGCAACTTCTTTCACCAGGTCGTACGGAGCGCGAAGATCTCGTGCTGCGTTCATGATCTCGTCGGGCCCGAGTGTCGTCAGCCATGCGATCTGGGCGTTCATCTTGCGCATGTGCTTGACAGCCTCAACGACGTTGCCGGTTCCGGGCTCGCCCTTCGTACGGATCATCGCAGCGCCTTCACCGACGCGGCGCAACGCTTCACCGAGATCCTTGGCTCCGCAGACAAACGGAACCGTGAAGGAATGCTTGTCAATGTGGTGCTCGTCGACGGGACTCAGAACTTCGGACTCGTCGATGTAATCGACGCCGAGAGATTCGAGCACCCGTGCCTCAACGAAATGACCGATCCGCGACTTCGCCATCACCGGTATCGACACGGCAGCGATGATCTCCTCGACCTTTGCAGGATCTGCCATGCGGGCAACCCCGCCGTGGGCCCGGATGTCTGCCGGTACTCGTTCGAGGGACATGACCGCGCAGGCCCCGGCTTCTTCTGCGATTCTGGCCTGTTCTGCTGATACGACAACAAGGATGACGCCGCCCTGCAGCAGCTCTGCAAGACCGCGTTTGACCTTGGCCGTGCCGTGATGTGTCGTTGCATCAGTCATTGTCGTGACCCTGGGTTGGCGATGCCTGAATGATAGAGCGTGTGCAGGCCAGCATCGCCGTCAATGTGCGGCAATCGCATCTGTGTAGGCAGCCTCAAACATCGCCGCAACCGTGCGGCCCTCGAACGCTTGCGCACGCTGCAACGCGGCAGCCTGCAGCTCACGCCGCCGTTGTTCGTTCGTGAGGAGAGCGACGATCCGGGTCGCAAGACCGACCGGATCTCCCGGAGCGACAATCTCGGCTGCGTCACCCGCCACGTGTGCAAAGGCAGGAATTCCCGATGCAACAACAGCACACCCAGCCGCCATCGCTTCAACGAGGACGATGCCGAAGGATTCTCCGCCGAGGTTCGGTGCGCAGTACACCTCCGAGGTGGAGAGGACATCGGCCTTCTCTTCCTCGGTAACCCGACCGAGGTAGGTCACGGCCGGCGTCTGGGTGTCTCGGTCAGCCCCAATCACGGTGAGGTTGGCCTCGGGAACCGCGTGAACGACAGACGGCCAGGCGGCAAGGAGCACGTCGAGGCCCTTTCGCGGATCGTCCCTGCCGAGAAATGCAACCGATGCCGGCCGCTTGTCGCTCGGCCGATACGCTCCGATCTCGACGCCGTTGGGGACGATCCTCGCGTCCACGATGTGAGAGATCGCCGATCGGGACACGGGACTCGTTGCGGTTGCCACGTCGATCTTGGACACGATCTGACGGAGCAGCAGGCCCGCACCACGGTAGGTGCGGCGAATCCACGTCGGAGGATCCGCGTGGAACGTTCCGACTTTCGGCTTGTCACCGATCCTTGTCGCCGTGAGAGAGACGGTCGGCATGAGCGGTTCGTGGATATGGACGACGTCTGCGTCTGCCATCGTCGCTGAAAGCACCTTGCGAACCCGAGGGTTCAACATGATCGGCGTCGACGATTTGTTCGCCGATACGGTGCGGGTCCGTCCGATGAGTAGCGTGCCGGGTGGGAGTTCGGAACCCGGCGGCGCTTCCGTGCCGGGGCCGATCAGCGTGGCCTCGTGACCGAGAGAGCCAAGCCATCCCACGAGCCGAATCGCCTGATCCTGTACGCCGCCGTTGCGCCCGAGATCGTATGGGCACACGATTGCGACGTTCATGCCCGGTATCCGACGTCTGAGGGCCAGTTCGGCTGGAAGAGGTGCCACTGGGTCGGATCCCGCGAGATGATCTCCTCAAGCTTCCCGGCCATGAGAGCAGCCCCAGCCTCGACCGTCTGATCCCGGGTTTCGAGTTCGGGAATCTCGATGGGTGCATGGACCTCGATCCGGTGGCCCGCACCCTTCTTGAAGTACACGCCGACGGGGATCAGCGCGGCGCCGGTCAGGATTGCCAAACCGACAGGCCCTGCTGGCATCTTTGTTTCCTCCCCGAAGAACTCCGTCGTCAAACCGCTTCCCGTGACATCGCGGTCAGCAAGTAGTGCGATGACCTTGCCCTCCTTGAGCGTTCGGATCAGCTTCGAACGGCGCTGTGGGTCAGTGGTGAGAACGATGTCGATGCCGAGTTGGTTCCTGATGGCAACGAACCATGCTGTGATCCGCTCGTTCGGAAGATCCTCAGCGACTGCGAGCACGCGGGCCCCGATCTCGTCGGCGATGAGGCCGGCTACTTCCCAGCTCCCGAGATGTGGAAGGGCGAAGATGATTCCATTTCCTTCGTCCATCGCTTTGAACACATGCTCGAAGCCGATCCGCTCGACTCGACGGGAAACGGCTTGGTGCCTTCGCGGTCGAAGCCAGAACGTCTCTGCCCAGTAGCGTCCATACGACTCATACATCCGGTCGACAGCGGTCTCAATCTCAGCCTCGGTCTTGTCCGGACCCATCACACGGCGCATATGTCCCCTGAGTAGGGGTCGCTTGTCGGACCTTCGGGCCGCGCCCCTCCTTCCGAGCCACTCTCCGGTGTGACGCATCCACGACTCGGGAAACGCTCCGAAGATTGCCGCGGCAAAGCGAAACCCGAAATAGGCGAGGAGTTTCTTCACGAGTCCAGTTGCTGCCAGGTCTTCCAAATGCGCTGGAGCACCGTGAAGCCGGTCAGGACGACGAAGACCCACAAGACCGGCTCCATGATGTCGAGGCCGAGGCCGACGAATCCAATCCCGGTCAGAATCAGGATCATGCGTTCGGCTCGGCCCATCCAACCGCCCTTGCCTTCAAGCCCGAGGAGTTCGGCATGCGCCCGAACGTACGGAACGAGAAGTGAGAGCGCAAGGCTCACAACGCAGAGCACGAGGAGACGCTGGTCGGCTCGCAGGTGCACGGACAGACCAATCCATATCGCGATCTCTCCGAAGCGATCCGCCATCGTGTCAAGAAACGCCCCGCGATTCGATGCAGTCCCAAGGTGACGGGCCAGCGGACCGTCCAACGCATCGAGCACAACCCCGAACGCTGCTATCGAGGCACCCAATACCAACTCACCGGTAGCGATGAGGACCGCTCCGGCGATCGTGAGCACCAGGCCAAGAACCGTGACCACGGCTGGCGTGAAGTGCAGCTTCGCGAGGAATGCAGCAATGGGTTTGAGAATCGGGGCAACTGTCTTT
>QQUL01000176.1 GCA_008501565.1 Armatimonadota bacterium | reverse complement strand
CCGCCGCGTCAAACGAGTAGTAGAGCGGTCCAGTGGAGAAGCGAACATATGCGTCGTGCGATCGATCGAGCGGCGGAAACTCTCCGCAGGCTCGATCGACAAGAGCTCGATAGACAATTCGCTCTTCGATACTCAGAAACGGGATCGGGCGAGTGCCGAATCCAGGCTTGCGCGCTAACACTATCGGCGCAGGGCCGACTCGTAGACCAGACCTAAGTGCAGTCGTCGCATGCGCGACAAGGTCCGCTCGATCGTGTTCAAGTCCATCGAGCCAAGGCTCGGGCGGCACTAGGTTGCGCTCGGCAACAATCTCGGCATCGAAGGCACCGCCGAGATTCAGAGCTTCTACCAGTCCTGCGCCAACCTCTGGGATATTCATGGGATTCCGATTGAGAGTCATCAACAAGGCGACCTTACCAATTCAGCGGCCCGAGCCCGAAAAGATCGACCTCCTAGTGCATACGGGTTTTCGAGATCTGCCGTCGGTACAGATACTGCTGAAACGGTCTCGATTCAGCTGCGTTCGTTTGACACGGGCCGACACATCGAGCTCACTAGCGGAAGTTGGCTATGATCCGTCGCTGTCATCGTCAAGCGGGTGGAGTTCAATATCTGAAGTTGCCTCGACGGCAATCTCAGCGGCCGCTTCCACAGCCTGATTCTTCAGGGCCTCAAGGCGGTCAGCGTTGAGCTCAGGACTGCCTCCGCGGTCGTCGAGTCCGAGGTACTCGCGTGTTGCAGGCTCCAGAACATCAATTAGCTGGGCAATCTCGATGCGCTGCTTGAGGTTCTCGAGCTGAAGAGATTCCATCTCCAATGGATGCCGATCTTGGTGCCTCTTCTCCTCGGCGGAGTCAGTGCGGAACTGCTGGACGTCTCTCACTGCACTCGTGACAACCGGAACCACGACTTTGATCATCAATGCCACAGCTGGCCAAACGAGTGGCGATCCAACAAGATCGAGTTCGAAAGGGCTGCCCACACTCAAACGGCGGACTCGAGGACTCGCGAGAACGGGACGCTGCCCTGGCGTCACTGCCGATACGTAAAGATCAACGAACCCACGCAGACTCTCGTAAAGATCAAACGAACGGCGGAAAACTGTCACCACCGAGAAAAGGGATGGATCATCGCCCAGCGGCACCCTGAGGCGTTCGGTTGATGTTGGACCGACCATGTCCGGAAAGACGAGGTCAGTCTCAAGGAGGCTTCGAAAAACCAGCAGCATCCGCACAGATCCGTCGATCTCCACGGATTCACTCAACGCGATGGCACGCTCAACACGTACGCGTTCAAAGACAAGAACGCCGCGATTGTATTTCCGTGATTTTCCGATCCTGCGAGCAGATGGGCTGCTAGCCGCGACGAATGTAGCAAAGCCCTCTGAGACCCGGGTTACTTGGCCCTCTAGCCGATCCACGTCTGTCGAACTTGGGATAAGGAGCGTGGCTGGACTATTTAGCGGCCGATCGGAATACCGCGATCGGTCTTCGAAGTCAAATACGGAGGACGAAGCGTGCCGCAAGTCGAGCCGGTTGATTGACAGATACTCCTCATAGCCGAGGCGGGCCAGTTTCTCGTAGTGGCTATAGGTTCTCTGGGCGACCGCACTGAAACCCTGAGCTCGGATCGCTTCATTGATCTCAGGAAGAGATACTTCACCATGAAGGCTCTTGTAGACCTCCCACCCGGCTGCGGCGTCTTCAAAGCGTGCGGCCATCTTCTACACATCCTTGCTCTTCGTTGCGAGGTATTCCTCCCGAATCCGCGTTAGCTCCCGCGGTCCGTTCGGGCCGGCAACGCGCCAAAACTCCCAGCCGTTATTGGACTCGCGAGTCAAAGTGTTGGTCGGCCGCCTTCCAAAGGCGGTCCTCAAGATGCCGAAGCTTCCCTGACTCAGTCACTCGATGCTCTCCCTTCGAGGCAGCCCCACCCCTGCACGGCTGAGCAGCACTCTACGACCGCCTTGCGACAGATCGGTCCGACACCCACGGCAATAGAGGCCGCACTCTCCGGTCACTCCGGGCATTGTGATCGGGAGGCGACAATTGTTTGGATACCTCGAGATGCGACAGATGAGGCGTCGACTCCGAATGTAGCTGCATTCATCAGTCACAGACGAGTTCGCGCACGAGGTCAAGGATCTGTTGTGCATCTCCACCGACTGCTTGTCTCAGCTCGGCATCGTGGGACATTGACGGATTCAGTACGGCATCCACAATCTCTGCAATCGGAGATCCTTGGCGATAGATGCGGATCATCTGCTCTTGACGGTCCGGAAGATCCACTGGGTAGTGGCCCAAACCCAAACCCCGAAGCTTCTTGCTGATATTCGTGCGGACGTGAACACCGAGGCGGCCCGCGCCATGAGCATCGCGCAATTGACGCATTTCGACGGTGAGTACATCCGAGTTGTCCACGACTGCCTGCCTTACGTCCTCCAACGATTCGTACATATCTCTTCTCCCGAATTGTCGCCTATCTATTCTGCCTGACATCCCTATCTTAAGATTAATCGAGTCTTATTCGATTTTTTCGTCATAGGCTGATCATATTCTGAATAAGAAGACAAGCCCCGGCGGTGCGTTAACACCCCGGGGCACGGCCGGAACCTACTAGGAGGTCCGACATGGCACAGCATATCGCTGGCATCGCAATCGGTGATCTCGATCATCGCATCACACTCACCGTCGAAGAAGCAGCTTCCCTCCTCGGCCTTGGTCGCACAGCTGCCTACGAAGCAGCAAGGCGTGGCCAGATCCCGTCGCGGCGGCTCGGTCGACGGGTCGTGGTCCCAGTTCCTGCGTTGATCGCATGGCTCGGTGTCGACGACACATCGGCGGTTTGACCATGCAGGGGCATATCCGCAAACGCGTCCACACGAACAAGGCTGGTCGGCAGACCATCAACTGGTATGTCGTCATCGAGCTTCCCAGAGATGCGGAGGGAAAGCGCCACCAGAAGTGGCACGGCGGCTACCGAACTCGTCGGGAGGCCGAAGCCGCCCGAGCGAGGATCGTCAACGAGTTCAACACCGGTACCTACGTCGAGCCGAACGGAATCACACTCTCCGAGTGGGTAACGCATCATTGGTTGCCGAGGATCAAAGACAGAGTGAAGCCAAGCACATTCGACTCATACCGGAGGAACGTCGCCCTCCACGTACTCCCCTCGCTCGGAAGCCGACAGCTCCGCCAGCTCACGCCACCGGTGCTCAACAGGCTGTACTCCGACCTACTCGCCGAGGGGCATATGACAAAACGCGGCGGCCTGAGCGCCAAGACCGTGCGATACATCCACACGATCATTCACAAGTCGCTCGCTGACGCCGTCGACACCGGACTCATCGCAACAAACGTCGCAACACGAGCAAAGCCCCCGAGGCCGCGGGCACGACTCGCAACCGAGATCTCCTTCTGGGAGCCCCACGAGCTGAGAACGTTTCTCCATGCCGTGAGCGGCCACCGATTGGAGGCCGCGTGGCACGTCGCCGCCATGACCGGCATGCGCCGCGGCGAGGTCCTCGGCCTCCGATGGAAGGACATCGACTTCGACAACGCGCGCATCTCGGTCAGGCAAGCCCTGGTCTCAGTCGCATACAAGGTGATCGCCTCGACACCCAAGAACCATCACGCCCGCGTGATCGACATCGATGAAGGAACCACTGACCAACTACGGGCGCACCGAACGTGCCAACAGGGCGACCGCGATGAATGGGGCGTGAGCTACGAGGACAAGGATCTCGTGTTCTGCAAAGAGGATGGATCACCTATCCACCCTCACACCTTCTCCCAGGCGTTCGAACGGCTCACCGCGAAGATGGACCTTCCAACGATTCGCCTCCACGACCTCCGTCATACGCATGCATCGATCGCCTTGAAGGCCGGCGTCCCGGTCAAGGTGATCAGCGAACGCCTCGGTCACGAAAACCCGGCATTCACGATGAAGCAATACGCCCACGTGATCCCAGGCATGCAGGCCGAAGCGGCAGCGGCTGTTGCAGATGTGATCGCTAGCTCCTAGCAGGTGTGCCACCAGGACTGGCTCTCAACCCTTGCCCTTGTTGGTGTCGGATCCCGGGCCGCGAAGTGCCTACCCTGACTGCCCATGAAGAGCTCAACGTTTGAACAGCGCATGCGCAAGGAAGTCGCCGAGATCGCATCCCGACAAGATGTGAGTGAAGAACGGGCATTCGCCATTTGGTACGGGATCCACGGCTTGATGCTCGACGAGCTAGAGGCTGTTGAAGCCGCCTCGTACGACGGCGGAAATGATCGCGGTATCGATATTTTCGTGGTCGATGACGAGCTGGAGCGGGTTGTCATCGGCCAAACGAAGTATCTGAAACAATCCAACAAGGCTCCAAAGCTTGGCGAACTTGCCTTGCTGCTCGACGTGTTGGATGAGCTTGCAGATCCACAAGAGTATCTGGATGCTGGTCGCCCGGATTTGGCAGAGGCGGCCGAAGCCCTCGCTGAAGCTCGTGAGCGCGGGTACGCGATCCAGCTCCATTTCGTGTATCCGGGCAACAAGAAGGACGAGCTCGACAGGAAGATTCGCCAGTTCAACCGCAAGAACAGCGCTGACGGCGCTACTGCTGGTCTCTTGAAACTCGAGGACCTCGAGTTGCTCGCAGTCGAGGCTAATGGGGAGGGCTCAAGGGTGCCCGAAGCAGAGATAAGGCTCTCGGAGGCAGCATTCCACGAGGAGACGGGGAAGTACGGTCGGTCGCTTGTCGCCACGATTGCGGGTTCTGAATTGAAGCGCCTTTACCAGGACCACGGCAATCGAATGTTCGATCAGAACGTCCGGCTATTCCTCGGAGCTCGTAAAGGCACTGTCAACGCGGGAATTCGAGACACGCTCCAAAGTCCCAGCGAGCGCACCAGCTTCTGGGCGTACAACAACGGCTTAGATGTTTCGACAGACCCAAGTCAATCACATAGCCGGAATCAACTCCAGCGAGCACATTGCCGAGCGAAATATCCCGATGCACGATGTCCGCATCGTGAAGGGCGACGACGGCACTGGCCCAGCCTCTCGAGAGCTGCCGAACCCGGTCTGGGTCGAATGGCAGGGCAGTCGCATACGATCTGAGTGACGGAGCATCAAGCCACTGTTCGAGGTAGAACGTGAGAACCTCGCCGCTGATCTCAATCTGAGCTATCGGATCGACAATTCTTGGGAGGTGTGGATGGTCTAGTCGTGCAAGCGCGCTCACCTCCCGAACATGACGCTCATGTTGAGCTGCATCAGTTTCTGCCCAAATCTTGAGTGCTGCCTGCTTCGTTGGAACCTTGTAGACCAACCGCTGTCCACCACCGTCCGCGTGCACCGCCCCCTCGTATGTGGCAGATACCCAGGCGTCGATTTCGGCCCGTAGGTCCCTCACATCCATGTGGCTACCGCTCCTCTCGACCATTGCTGAGCCTAGTTGTACGCACTGGGATCGTACGGAATCGAACAGATTCGAACGAAGTGAGGGTGTAGGGAAGGTGGCTGACCTTGTCATCAACATCGGCATCTTGTTGACCATCCCGATCAGTCGTGCGCGCTAGGCCGTGGCTGTCACGTGTCTTGGATCT